>NZ_APHY01000012.1 GCF_000417505.1 Megasphaera sp. NM10 | reverse complement strand
TCCTCATGCCACGGTTCAGCGCTGCATCGTACACCTCATCCGCAATTCCATCCGCTACATCCCACGCAAGCAGTGGAGTGCATTCACGAAGCAGCTGAAGCTCATCTATGGTGCCATCAACGTCAAGCAGGCCCGTCAGGAATTCGAGAAGTTCAAGACCGACTGGCAGGCTTATCCAGGCGCGGTCAGCGTATGGGAAAACAATTTCTCACACGTCGAGCAGCTCTATAACTATGGCAGTGCCGTGCGCAAGATCATGTACACGACCAATGCCATCGAGAGCGTCAACTCTAGCTTCCGCAAGGTGACCAAGAAAGGCGCTTTCCCCAACGAGGATGCAGTCTTCAAGATTTTCTACCTACGCATCCAAGAGCTCTATAAAAAATGGAAGGGTCGTCACGTCGCAAACTGGGCGATGGTCCGGAACCAGCTGCTCATGGACGACAGGATGTCTCAGCTTATGCAGCAATACGATGTTGCTTATTGAATCGATTTACACAAAACTCTTGACACACCCGCCAGTTTTAAGAAAAGAGGAGCAGATGTGTATATAACGCCATACAACGTACTTTATTTTTCACAAAGGGAGTATCTCGTTGTTGCGAAATGCAACAGTTTTATGACAAAAATTTGTGAATTGAGACAGGATATAGTAAAAAAGCTTGCCGCATGTGCGACAAGCTTTTTAAGTGGTTAGTGGTTAGTGGCTAGTGGTTAGTTGTTAGCAGATGGTTTTAAATTTAAAGATGCCCTTTTTTATTTTGATATTTTTGCCGCATGCGGTAAATCGTCGAGCGGCTGATATTTAGTTCTTTGGCGATTTCCGATACGCTCTTGCCTTCTTGGTACATTTTTTCAATGTATTCATAGGTCAGGTCCTTTAAGTTCCGGTCACGGATACTTTTATCCGGTATGACTGGCGGATTGGGCATAACCCAGGCCAGGTCCGACAAGGTTATTTTTTTCCTGCTGACGACTAAGGACAATCGTTCAAGGGTGTTGGCCAGCTGGCGGACATTGCCCGGCCAGGGAAGGGTCTGGAAATAATCGATGACGTCTTGGCCCAGCTCATGGTGCCGTCCATACTGCACATTGAAGCGCTGGAGCAGTGCCTGGGCTACGACGGCAATATCTGCCTTGCGCTGGCGCAAGGGCGGCACGTGGATGAGCAGGACGGCCAGCCGGTAATAGAGGTCCAACCGGAAGCGATGGTCCTGGACGGCTTGTTCCAAATTCCTGTTGGTCGCAGCAATGATGCGGACGTCAATGGGAATCGACTGATGAGAGCCGAGGCGGCGGATACAGCGTTCCTGCAGGACCCGCAGCAAATAGTTCTGCAAGTCATAGGGCATATCCCCGATTTCATCGAGGAACAAGGTCCCGCCATTGGCCGCTTCAAAAAGGCCTTCGCGTCCTTCACGACGGGCCCCTGTAAAGGATCCGCCCGTATAGCCAAAGAGTTCACTTTCCAAGAGGCTTTCGGAGACTGCACTGCAGTTGATGGCAATGAACGGCCCCTGACGCCGGCTGCTCATGTTGTGGATAGCCTGAGCCAGCATCTCTTTTCCCGTGCCCGATTCCCCGGTAATGAGGATGGTCGATTCACTGGCCGCATAAATCCGGGCCAATCTTTTGACCTGTTTCATCATCGGTGAACGGCCGATGATGTCATCTAAATGATAATAAGCCGTCAGCCCCTTTGAGGAAGAAAGTCCCTTCCTTTGCGATAACCGGGACTGGCGCAAGCTCCGCAATACTTTAAAAAAAGCCCGTACCAGACCGCCCCACTCGGGCTGCAAGGGGATACATTCCATGCCTTCGGCACGGACATAGTGCTCAATGCCTACACTGCCAACTAAACATTGGATACCCGAAAGCGCCGCCTGATGGACAGCAGACCGCAAAGCCCGTTCATCCGTATCGGATACTAAACAGTAGAAAGGAATCTTCATGGCTTTGAGCTGCAGTTCTAAATCATCATAATAATCGCGCAGCGAAAGAGGAATGATGACGCCGCCTGATTTCCCATCGGGAACCTTCCGGATACAATTCAGCAAATCGAGGACGCTGGGCTGGACGACAAAAATCCGTTGCTGTGGATAGGCTGCAGCAATTGCCGAAGCCATGGGTTCCCACAAAATGACGGCATCCTGACCGGCCTGTATACTCTTCCGGATTCGGGCCACTGCATCAGTCATGCTGCCATCAATCAAATCAATCTGGGCCAGCTTCCGTTTCGGCGTCGTATGAAGATATTGTTCAATTTTCTTATATAACTGGGTTGACGGAGCAACAACAGAAATCTTAAAAATTTCCTGTACCCCCCTATTTTTTATTGTATTCATAGCCTATTCTTAATATTTTAAATGCCGTTCTTTTTCCTTATGAGTATATCTTATACCGTAAATTGAGATAGGCTTATTATATCATGCAATTATAAAATATTTATTACATTTAATATCGTATCGTTTTATATATTTCCGTATAATTTATATTTGATTAATAGTAATTATGTAATAATTTAGTACATATATAATACAATGTATAATGAAAAGTATACATTTTAGTACGAAAATTTTATAATTAGACCGCAAAAAAATAAGCCGTCACAGGAAGCAAAAATCATTTCCTGTGACGGCTTATTTTTACGTTGTGGATAATTTCCTGGCAAACTGGCTAGAAAACCGCACATATTCTGACGGGCTCGCCACGTGCGAGCCCCTACAGTATACGGCTACAAACTCCGTACTACAAATTATCTTTGAAAGAACTGGCGCGCTGCGGCTTCGTCTTTTTTCATCTGGGCGACGAGGTCGTCGGCAGTGGCGAAGGTTTCTTCGCCGCGGAGGCGCTTGCGGAAGCGCAGGCTCACTTCTTTGCCGTAGAGGTCAGCGTCCCAGTCGAGGACGTGGGTCTCGATGCGGCGGTACTGGTTCTCGAAGGTCGGGTTGTCGCCGATGTTGGTCATGGCCGGATGGCCCTTGCCGTCCCACCACAGTTCGGTGATGTAGACGCCGTCTGGCGGGATGGCCATGTTGATGGGGATGAGCATGTTGGCCGTAGCGAAACCGATGGTCCTCCCCCGCCGGTCACCGGGCACGATGGTGCCGGTCAGGGCAAAGGGACGGCCCAGGAGATTCTCTGCCGTTTCCATGTGGCCCATCTGGATGAGACGGCGGATGACGGTACTGCTGATGGGTGTCGTCCGGCCCGGCCGTTCGAGGAGGGTCAGGGCGACGACGGGGATGCCGTACTGGCTCATGAAGAATTTCATGGTCTCCGTATTGCCTGCCGCCTTGGCACCATAGGTAAAGTTCGAGCCGACGACGATGGCCGACGGATGGATGTAGGTCAGGAGGTTCTGGCAGAACTCTTCCGGCGATTCCTGCAAGAGGGTCTGGCTCATGGGCAGGAGGACCAGGCCGTCGATGCCGACGGCTTCGATATATTCCGCTTTCTGGCCAATCGTGGCCAGGCGCAGCGGTTCTTTTTCCGGACACA
This sequence comes from Megasphaera sp. NM10, assembly GCF_000417505.1. Classification (GTDB taxonomy): domain Bacteria; phylum Bacillota; class Negativicutes; order Veillonellales; family Megasphaeraceae; genus Megasphaera; species Megasphaera intestinihominis. Next base: position 43,900 of record NZ_APHY01000012.1, on the reverse strand, counting down.
ACACGGACAGCGGATGGGCCGTAAAGGTGACGACCATGGTTTTCACACCGCCGGCAGCGGCCCGTTTGATGGCCGTCTTCATGACCATCTGGTGGCCCCGGTGGACGCCGTCAAAGGTCCCAAGGGCCACGACGGCTCCGGTAAAGCCGGTTATTTCCTGAAAGGAGTGGAATATTTCCATCGTTAGTTACCTCACAATCCCTCTGCGAACATCTTATGAGGCCGCAGGATATGGTGTTCCCCGTCGTAGCGGGCAATGCCCATGAGCCGCTGGTCCGGCCCGTACACGCGGATGACGTCGCCATCGGCCAGGTGCGGCCCGGCGAAGGGCACGGGACGGCCCTGGAGCAGGAAGGCACACTGTTTGGCGGAACAATTCGCCTTTTTAAGGTCCTGGATAGCCATATCGGCCGGCCGGACATAGGTCATGGGGTCCCGTTCCAGCTCTTCCAGCGTCGCCGCGTCGTCGATGGTGAACAGCCCGGCCCGGGTGCGGACCAGATAGGTCATGCAGGCGCAGGTCCCCAGGACCTGACCCAGGTCGCGGATGAGGGAGCGCACGTAGGTCCCTTTGGAACAGGTCACGGCAAAGGTGCCGCGCCGGCCGTCAAAGGACAGCAGGCGCAGGTCGTGGATGGTCACGTGGCGCACGGGCAGGGTGAAATCGACGTCCTGTCGGGCCAGTTTATAGGCCTTGACGCCGTTGACGTTGATGGCGGAATATTTGGACGGTGCCTGTTCGATGTCGCCCACGAAGGACGCCAGGGCGCGGCGCACGTCGTCAGCCGACAGATCCGGTACGGCCGCCGTTTCGACGACGGTCCCCGTACTGTCTTCCGTATCCGTCGCCAACCCTAAGGCGAATTCGGCATGGTATGATTTGACGTCGCTGTCACCGTATTCGATGAGGCGCGTCGCCTGACCGGCATAGACCGGCAGGACACCGGCCGCCAAAGGGTCCAGGGTGCCGGCGTGGCCCATCTTCTTCATGCCATAGATACGGCGCAGGCAGCCGATGACGTCGTGACTGGACATGCCCGTCGGTTTCAGTACATTGATGATTCCGTGTATCATAGGCGCTTTTCGATTTCCTTTACGAGGAGTTTCTTCGCTTCATCCAAAGGCTTATCCAAGGTGCAGCCGGCTGCGCGGACGTGGCCGCCGCCGCCGAAGACAGCGGCTACGGCATTGACGTCTATGCCCTTCGAGCGCAGGCTGACCCGCGTTTCCTTATCGCTGACGTATTTGACGGTAAAAGCCACTTCCGACCCTTTGACGTTGCGGGCGTAATCCATGTACATCCCCGTGTGTTCGCCAGTGATCTTGAGGACTTCCGGCGTGTAGGACAGGCAGGAAATGCGGCCGTCATCAAAGAGCTCCAGGTGTTCCAGCACCTTGGACAGGGCCTTCAGTTTTTCCAGGGACCGGGCGTCGAGGTGTTCCGAAATGAAATCGGGCCGGGCGCCGTGGTCGACGAGGAGGGCTGCCATGCGCAGCGTATGGCCTGTCGTGTTGTTGAACTTGAAGAAGCCGCAGTCCGTGGCGATAGCCGTATAGAGGGCATCGGCCATGGCCGTGTTCCAGTCCCGCTGCCAGAGGTCGAAGAGATAGGTCAGGATTTCGCCTGTCGCCGCGCAGTCGGGCCGGACGTATTCCCACTGGGCGAAATGCTCGTTGGAAATATGGTGGTCGATGTTGAGGACCTTGCCGCGGACCAGCTTTTCAGCCTGGCCGATGCGGCCGAGGCCCGTCGCATCGAGGACGACGGTCAGCCAGGAATCATCCGTTTCGACCTGCTCCGGCTTGTTGATGTACTGCAGGCCGTCGAGGAAGTCATAGCGGTCGTCGATATCGTCGTCGACGACCATGACGGCCTTCTTCCCCTGCAGCTGCAGCCAGTGCCACAAGGCCAGGAGGCTGCCGATGGCGTCGCCATCGGGACTGACATGGGCTGTCAGCAGGATCTTATCGTAATGGCGCAGTAAGGTATAGATTTCCTGAGCCGAACAATTCATGGGTATCAGTCCTTCTTTTCAATGTCGCGAAGAATCTTATCGATCTTCATCCCGTAATCGAGGATGTATCTTCTTTAAACACAATGGTCGGCGAATAGCGGATACCCAGGCGCTTGCCGACTTCCGTGCGGATATAGCCGGTCGCGCTCTTCAGGGCTTTCAGCATTTCCTGCTTGGCTTCGTCGCTGCCGAAAAGGCTGACGTAGACTGTCGCATCGCGCAGGTCGCCGGTGATGCGGGCATCGGTGACGGTGACGAAACCGATGCGCGGATCTTTCAGTTCATTCAGGAGCATCTTCGATACTTCCTGTTTGATAAATTCCTGTATCTTGCGTACTCGTAATTCTCCCATAGTACGTACCTCCCTTTATTCGGGTTCGACTTCGACCATTTCGTAGGCTTCGATTTCGTCGCCTTCCTTGATGTCGCGGTATTTTTCCAGGGTAATGCCGCATTCGTAGCCGGCTGCGACTTCCTTGACATCATCTTTGAAACGGCGCAGGCCGTCGATTTCGCCTTCGTGGATGACGATGCCGTTGCGGATGAGGCGTATCTTGGACGTGCTGGTGATCTTGCCTTCCTTGACATAGGAACCGCCGACGATGACTTTCGGCGTCGTAATGACTTTACGGACTTCAGHMKCACGGTCCGACGATCTTTTCTTCGTATTTCTTTTCCAGCATCCCTTTGATAGCCGCTTCGACGTCGTTGATGGCGTCGTAAATGACGCGGTACATGCGCATGTCGACTTTTTCATGTTCTGCCATCTTGCGGGCTGCCGCATCGGGGCGGACGTTGAAGCCGATGATCAGGGCGTTCGATGCCGAAGCCAGCATGATATCCGATTCGTTAATGGCGCCGACGCCGGCATGGACGATGGAGATGCGGACTTCGTCGCTCTTGATGCCCATGAGGGACTGGCTCACGGCTTCGACGGAACCCTGGACGTCGCCTTTGATGATGAGGGGCAGTTCCTTCAGTTCGCCCTGCTGGATCTGGTTGAACAGGTCATCCAGGGTGACTTTGGCATTGACGTGGAGTGCGGACGAACGTTTCTTTTCCAGGCGTTTTTCGGCAACGGAACGGGCCGTCTTTTCGTCGGTGACGTTGAGGATGTCGCCGGCTTCCGGTACGTCGTTGAGGCCGAGGATTTCGACTGGGATGGACGGTTCCGCTTTCTTGACGCGTTCGCCCCGTTCGTTGTTCATGGCGCGGACCTTGCCGAAGCAGGTGCCGACGATGATCGTATCGCCGACGCGGAGGGTCCCTTTCTGGATGAGGACGGAAGCGACCGGGCCGCGGCCTTTATCCAGCTTGGCTTCGATGACGACACCCTGAGCCGGACGGTTCGGGTTGGCCTTGAGATCCTGTACTTCTGCCAGGACGAGGATATTTTCCAAGAGATCGTCGAGGCCGATTTTCTTATGTGCCGAAACGGGGACCATGATGGTGTCGCCGCCCCAGTCTTCACTGACCAGGCCGTATTCCGTCAGCTGCTGCATGACGTGTTCCGGATTGGCGCTTTCCTTATCGATCTTGTTGATAGCGACGATGATGGGGACGCCAGCCGATTTGGCATGGTTGATGGATTCGACAGTCTGCGGCATGACACCGTCATCAGCTGCGACGACGAGGACGGCGATATCCGTGACCTGGGCACCGCGGGCACGCATAGCCGTGAAAGCTTCGTGGCCCGGCGTATCCATGAAGGTGATTTTCTTGCCCTGGTAGCGGACCTGATAAGCCCCGATGTGCTGAGTAATGCCGCCGGCTTCGTGGCTGGTGACATTGGTCTGACGGATGGCGTCGAGGAGGCTCGTCTTGCCGTGGTCGACGTGGCCCATGATGGTGACGACAGGCGGACGGGTCTTGAGGGTTTCCGGCGGGTCGATGATTTCTTCGATTTCCGTCGGGTCTTCCGGCGGTGCTTCCTTGGTAACGGTGACGCCGAATTCATCGGCAACGAGGGAGGCCGTATCGAAATCCAGTTCCTGGTTGATCGTCGCCATGATGCCGCCCATGAGGAGCTTCTTCATGACTTCGCCGACATCGCGGCCCAGGCGTTCGGCAAAGTCCTTGACGATGATTGTTTCCGGCAGTTCGATAGCCGTCGGATAATTCTTCTTCTTCGGAGCTTCCTGCGCTACCGGTGCCTGATGCTTCTGGTTGCGCTTGTTCTTGTTGTGCTTGCCTTTGTTCAGGACGTTGGACAACAGCGTATGGGGACGGTTGCCGCCGTTATTCTTGTTGTTATTGCGGTTATTCTGGCCGCCGCGCTTGTTCTTGTTGCCACTGCGGTTGTCATTGCCGCCCTGGGAATGACCAAAATACTTGGTGCGCTTGTTGTCGCCCTGCTGGCCCTGGCTGCTCTGGCCGCCGTTATTGCCGCCTTTATGGTTCTGCGGACGGCTGCCCTGGTTCTGGCCCTGAGCGGCTTTGGCACCGCGGTTCGGCTGGTTCTGCCCATTGCCCTGGTTCTGGCGTTTCTTGTCCTGATTCTGGTTATTCTGTTTCGGCGTATTGCCCTGGTTCTGGCGTTTCTTGTCCTGATTTTGGTTATTCTGTTTCGGCGTATTGCCCTGTTTTTTGTTTTTGTTCTGTCGGCTCGTTTCGTTCACTTTTCGGCTAGTTCCTTCCCCTGTCTGTTTATTTTCCTGTTTATGTCCACGCTGTGCTTCCCCTTTGGCACCCTTTTTGAAGGATGCATCGAGGATGGACTTCATATTGGCGTCAATACCGGTGAAATTACCGGCTTTGATGTGATGATCTGCCAGCGTCTTGATTACTGTCTTTGCGGGAACGCCGTATTCTTTTGCGGCTTCGTATACTCGTTTCGTCATCTAGTTACCCCCTTCTATTCATCACGCTTCACTTTCTCTATGGCCCCGGCGAAGCCTTTGTCATCAATGAGGATGATGACGCTCTGGGCTTTGCCGACGGCACTGCCTAATTCATTTTTCGTATATGTATCAACGACGGTGATCCCTTTCCGCTCCGCCAGGCGGCGATATTTCTCGACGTTATCGCTGCCGCCGTCGGAGGCCAGGAATAAGAGCGGGACGCGCCGGCGCTTCAATGTTTTCTGTGCGGCTCCATCACCGCAGACGGTCTTGCCAGCCCGGCAGGCAAGGCCGAGGAGATTCAGGACCTTGTCGCTCACAGCAGTTCCTTCCTCAGCTGTTCATAGATTTCGCTGGACACTTTGGTCTTCAGGGACCGTTCCAGGCGATGTTCCTTGTAGGCTTTTTCCAGGCATTCGCTGTTCAGACAGAGATAGACGCCGCGGCCGGACTTCTTGCCGGTCTTGTCGATCTCGACAGCGCCTTCCGGCGTGCGGACGACGCGGATCATTTCCTTCTTGCTCTTCTGTTCCTGACAGCCGGCACAGACGCGCATGGGAGTCTTTCGGGTCTTCATGGCTTATTCTCCTTCCGTATCGGCTGCAACATCGTCAGCTGCCGGCATGGCCAGGTCGCTGAGGATGTCGATGTCATCGGCCGGTTCACTGTCCTGCGGAGCTTCTGCCTGGGCAGCCAGTTCGGCAGCCTGGCTTTCGCTCTTGATGTCGATCTTCCAGTTGGTCAGTTTCGCAGCCAGGCGGGCGTTCTGGCCGGCCTTGCCGATGGCCAGGGACAGCTGGTAATCCGGTACGACGACGCTCGACGATTTTTCGTCTTCATCGACCGTGACCGAAATGACCTGAGCCGGGCTGAGGGCGTTGGCGATGTAGACCGCCGGGTCTTCATCCCATTTGACGATGTCGATCTTTTCGTTCTGCAATTCCGAGACGATGTTCTGGACGCGCGAGCCTTTCGGGCCGACGCAGGCACCGACGGAATCGACATTGGCATCGCGGGAATAGACGGCAATCTTAGAACGGCGGCCCGGTTCGCGGGCGACGGATTTCAGTTCGACGACGCCTTCGTAGATTTCCGGTACTTCCAGTTCAAAGAGGCGCTTCAAGAGGCCCGGATGGGTCCGGGATACGAGGATCTGGGCGCCTTTCGTCGTCTTGCGGACTTCGACGACATAGCACTTGATGCGCTGGCCGACGCTGTACGTTTCCGACGGGATCTGTTCCGATGCCGGCAGGATGGCTTCAGCCTTGCCCAGGTCGACGTAGACGTTGCGGTTCTCGATGCGCTGGATGATGCCCGTGATGATGTCGTCCGTGCGGTCCGAGAATTCATCATAGACGATGTTGCGTTCCGCTTCGCGCAGGCGCTGAATCATGACCTGTTTGGCAGCCTGGGCGGCGATGCGGCCGAAATTGTCCGGCGTGACATCGACGTTGACGACGTCGCCGACTTCGTAATTGACATCAATGAGGCGGGCCTTATCGAGAGAGATTTCCGTATGCGGGTCTTCGACTTCGTCGACGACGGTCTTGGCAGCCTTGATGGCATAGTCGCCCGTCGAGCGGTTCAGTTCGACTTCCGCCGTCGGATTGGCATCGGGTTCCTTCTTGTAAGCCGTGATCAGGACGGCTTCCAGGGAGTCACAGATGACATCCGGAGATACGCCTTTCTCTTTGGATAAGTAAGCAATAGCATTGAGCAATTCTTTATTCACGTTAATAACCTCCACTAAAAATCAATATGCAAACGGACTTGCGATATTTCTTTCATGTCAATCTTATCTTCACGGCCATCGACCTGGACGATGAGATGCCCGTCAGCTGTCTTTTCGACGAGATCTGCCGTCAGGTCCTTGACGCCGTCGCGGGCCTTAAAGAAATGGATGTCTACGGACCGGCCAGCATAGCGGACGAAGTCCTTGTCCTTCTTGAGGATGCGGTCCAGTCCCGGCGACGATACTTCCAGGAGATAGTTGTCGCTGATCGGGTCCTTTTCGTCGAGGACCTTGCTCAGCTTCTCGCTGACGGCCTGGCAGTCTTCCAGGTCGACACCACCTTCTTTATCAATGAATACGCGCAGGTACCAGTTCCGTTCGCGCACGTATTCGACGTCGACCAGTTCCAGGTCAGTCCCTTCGATAATCTGTTCTACTTCCTTGGCAATCAAATCTTCAATGTGTTCACGTCTCATCGTATTCACCAGCTTATCTTCAAAATTTCCTACAGGTAAAAGTTAAGAGTGGGCTTTCACCCACTCTTCGCATCTAAACATCTAAATTACTTTTAGTATACCACTGTCTGCTCATTCTGACAATGATTTGTCCCGGTCAGCCGCGATTTCGTCGAGGACGGGCAGGAGGCGTTTCCGCAAGGCTTTCTCCAGCTCCTTCAAAGACGACGTATCGAAGTCGTGGACCAGGTGCGGGAAGTTCTGCACCCGCCGTTCAGCAAAGAAATCGTCGCGCAGGACGTTGTACATCAGGGACAGGCCGCTGCGCGTGGCTGCGTCGTAATAAGCCAGGATCATGTAGGACCCGTTGATGATGCGCACGGCATCGTTGGGCTTGACCAGGCGCCGGAAGCCCTGATAGCTGTCGGGCAGGAACTCATCCCATGCGACGTCAGGGACGCCCTTGTTCTTGAGGATGACGCTGAAATTGCGGCTCCGTTCGACGTAATCGTCGTGGATGATACGGGCCAGGCGCTCTTCGACCATGGACCGGAAGAGGTCGAAGGAATCGGTGATGAATTCGATGAGGGCGAATTCCAGCATGCCGATATCCGTCCGGATAGAGAATTCTTCCGATTCGGGATTCAAGATAGCCCGCACGGTCCAGCCGTTGACGTGATTCTCATAGGTGAACAAGCGGTACTCGACGGGCTTGCCGTCTTTCTCGATCATGCGATATTCTTCCAATAACTGAAAATCTCCCACTGAAAGTGGGAGAACAGTTGTGATATTCCATTGTTTGAGTGTTTCAATCAATGTAGCATCCATAGTAAAAATGGTGCGGTTGGCGGGAGTTGAACCCGCACGATCGAAGATCACTGCCGCCTGAAGACAGCGCGTCTGCCATTCCGCCACAACCGCATAACTCAGAAATCGTAAAGCTGTTTGTAATGCTTTTCGTTCAGCAAGACTATTCTAACATATTCTCGCGTTTCTGAAAAGGGGATTTTTTCAATTTCTTGAAAATTTTTCGTCCAGCCATATTTCTGGATCCACGAGTCGACATGTCCCCGGCCGGCATTATACGCAGCCAAGGCCAGTACTTGATTCCCGTCGTATTCCTTCAATAAGTAGGCCAGATACCAGGTTCCCAACCTGATGTTTGTACGGACGTCATTGAGTTTTTCAGGCGTGTAGTCGGTCATCCCCATCTCATCGGCAATCCATTGTGCCGTGTCGGGCATGACCTGCATGAGGCCATGGGCACCGGGCTGGGAAGCAGCTCGTTCGTCAAACTTGCTTTCCACTAAGATGACGGACGCCACCAGGGCGGGGTCGACTTTGTCTTCGTAGGCATACTGCCGAACCAGGTAATCGTACTGGAGAGGGTATACGAACTTCCGCATGACATCATCTTTCCAAGAATAAAAGTACGATGCGGACAGACATATCAATAATGCCGCTATGATGATTTTCCCTTTGGTGCTTGCTCTTTTTCTCAACGTCTTCTCCCTACCCTTTGATGCGGTCCATCAAGGCCTGCCATGCGACGAGTACCTGTTTCTGCGTCTCTTCCGGAGAGCCGGTATTGTCGATGATGACCTGTGCCAAAGACCGTTTGTCGTCGATAGGAAGCTGTGCATGAATCCGTGCCAGTGCTTCACTTTCGGGATAGCCGTTCCGCTTCATCAGCCGCGTAAGCTGCGTTACCGGATCGACGTACACCAGCCACGTTTCGTCAACGTACGAATCGTATTTTACCTCATAAAGCAGGGGCATGTCAAGGAAAATGACAGGATTTTTTTTTATTTTCTTCGATTTTTTTGATTTCCCCGTCGATGCCGGCATGGATGAGGGGGAATAAAATGGCTTCGAGCTGCGCTTTCTTCGCCTTATCGCCAAAGACGACGCTGCCGATGTAGGCCCGGTCCATGGATTCGTCGGCTAAGAGCGTCTTCGGCCCAAAAGCCGCAGCGACGGCCGCAAGTCCTTCTGAACCGGGTTCGACGACGTCGTGGGCAATGACGTCGCAGTCGACGATACCTGCCCCCAATTCGCGCAGCATGGTGACGACAGTACTTTTGCCGGAGGCAATGCCGCCGGTCAGGCCAATATGTAACATAAGAATCGCTCCTCCTGTAAATCTTTTCTTCCATTATAGCCGTTCCCGGCCTGTCTGTCCATGCCCTGCCGGACGGGCCGCTGCCTTGATTTCTCCTCTCCCGTCCGATAAAATAAGGTTGCTAACCAATTTCTAAAAAAGAAGGTGTTTTCCTATGATGCGCGCTCTATTTCTATTATATGCCATCTGGGGTTTCAACTGGGTCGTCATGAAGACGGCCAATGCTTATTTCCCGCCCGTCCTGTTCGTGGCCTTCCGCTTCCTCATCGGCGCCGCCGTCATGCTCTCGGTCTGCGCCTGGCGCCGTATTCCCGTCCCGGAACGGAAGTACTGGAAGTGGATCGCCGCTACGGGCATCTTGCAGATTGCCGTCAACAATGTCTGCATGCAGATCGGCATGTATTCGCTGACAGCCGGCGTCGTCTCCGTGTTGAACTACACCATGCCCGTGTGGATGGCCATTCTGGCCCAGCTCTTCCTCAAAGAAAGGCTGACGCTCCGGAAAATAGCCGGCATAGCCATCTGCATCGCCGGCCTCTTCGTCCTCATGGACATCCATGACCTGGGCAATATGACAGCCGTCTCCATCGTCCTCGCCGGGGCCGCCGCCGGGGCCGCATCGGGCATCATCCTGAAACGGCACCTCCAGGACAGTCCGCCCCTGCAGTACTCGGCCTGGCAGATGGTCGTCGGCTCGCTCCTGCTCTTCATCGTCGCCCTGATTGTCCCACAGCCTTCCATCCACTGGACAACAACAGCTGCCGCCTGTCTGCTCTATAACGGTATCCTGGCTGCAGCTGTCGGCTTCTTCTTATGGAATTATATCCTCGCCCACATGGAAGCCGGCAAGGCCGGCGTCGCCATACTGGTCGTCCCCGTCGTCGGCGTCGTCAGCGGTATCCTCGTCCTGGGCGAAGCCTTCACCTGGCATACAGCCCTGGGCATTCTCCTGGTCCTGGGCGGCGTCCTGCTCATCGTCAAACCCAGACGGCCGCGCCTGTCCCTGACGCATTAAGGTAAAAATGACATATGTCACAGAAATATGAAAACACAGGAAATTGTCATTTCTTTTATGATTTATTTATAATCTTCCTGTATACTATATAGTAACGCACATATATAGGAGGTATTTTATGACTGACGCACTTCGCCGCCACCGGCGCTTTCTGATGGGCCTGTTCATCGCCGCTGCGGCCTTTTTGTACCTGGCCCACATCGGGTCGTATCATCTCATCGACCTCGACGAAGGACGCTATCACCGGGTCGCCATGGAAATGGTCCTGTCCGGCGACTACATCACGCCCCACTTCGATTACATGCCCTATTTCGAGAAGCCTATTTTCCAATACTGGGTCACGGCCCTGTCCATGGAGCTCTTTGGCATCCGTGAATTCACGGGCCGCATCCTGCCGGCCCTGACGGGCCTTGGTAACGTCTTCCTGGCCTTCTGGCTGGCCAAGACCATGTACAACCAGCGCACAGGGCTCCTGGCTGCCGTCATCGTGGCTACGTCGGCACTGCAGCTCATCGTCGCCTCTATCGGCGTCATGGACATGGCCCTGACCTTTTTCATCGATGCCTGCCTGGTCTCGTTCTACGTCTTTGAACGGACGGAAAACAAGAAATACCTGCTCGTCTTCTACGCTGCCATGGGTTTCGGCATGCTCACGAAAGGCCTCATCGCCATCGTCTTCCCCTTTGGCATCCTCTTCTGGTATGCCCTGCTGAGCAAGCGGCCGCGCCTCTTCCTCAAACTCTTCTACCTGCCGGGCATCATCCTCTTCCTGGTCATCGCCGTGCCCTGGTACTACCTGGTCTGCCAGAAGAATCCGGACTTCTTCTATTTCTTCTTCATCCGCGAACACTTTCTGCGCTTCGCCACCAAGATGCACGAACGCTTCCATCCCTGGTACTACTTCGTCCCGGTCCTCATCGCCGGCCTCATGCCCTGGACGGGCTTCGTGGCGACGTTATTCAGCAAAGACGGGATTTTCCGCAAGCCCGGTTCCCTGCGGCATAAGAGGGACCTGCTGCTGCTCGCCCTCTGGGCCGGCCTGATTTACGTCTTCTACAGTATTTCCGACTCGAAACTGCCGACGTACATCCTGCCCTGCTGGCTGCCCTTGTCGGTCCTCCTGGCCGCGTCCATCGAACGGTGCCGTCAGGAAGGGCGCTGGCTCGGCCACAGTTTTCTCATAAATGCCATCCTCTGCCTGCTGTTCACGGCAGCGGGCATCGCCTACCTCATGCACACCGATTTCCTGACCGTCGCCGACTTCCTGACCCACGGCGGCCTGCTCATCGCCTCGCTCTTCGTCGGCACCCTGGCAGCGGCCTGGGTCTGGCATCGCAAGAAGGACTTCCTCTCGGTCCTGGTCATCCTCAGCTGCATGGCCTATGGCTTCGGCCTCGGCGCCCATCAGATCCAGGGCCAGATTCACGACCATCAGACGGCCTATACAGTCAGCCAGGACATCCGGTCCCTGAACGTCCCGGACAGCACGCCGATCATCATGTATGGCTCGTTCATGCCAGGCCTGGTCTACTATCTGGATCGTCCCATCGCCGCCGGCAACTTCATGGGCGAGCTGGAATTCGGCATCCATCATACGGACCAGACGAACATGTACTACGGCAGCCAGGACTTGTATGACCTCTGGAACAGCGACCAGCCGGCTATCGTCGTCGTCCAGCCGAAATACCGCGACGAAGCCCTGCGCGTTTTGGGAACGGTTCCGGCCCAGCGCCTCGACGTCGAAGACTATACGGTCCTCCTGAACCGGGCCGCCGCCGGAGGTGACAAACGATGAAGCAAATCGACATCCTCGTCCCCTGTTATAACGAAGAAGCCGTCCTGCCCCAGTTCTATCAGCGGACGTGCGCCGTCATCGACGCCCTGCCAGACTACGCCTTTACCTTCATCTTCGTCAACGACGGCAGCCGCGACCAGACCCTGCCCATCCTGCGCCAGCTCCACGAAAAAGATAAGCGCGTGGCCTACGTATCCCTGTCGCGCAACTTCGGCAAGGAAGCAGCCATGCTGGCCGGCATGGACTACGCCGAAGGCGACGCCCTGGTCATCATGGACGCCGACCTCCAGGACCCGCCGGAACTCCTGCCGGACATGATCGCCTGGTGGGAAAAAGGCTACCGCGACGTCTCGGCCCGCCGCCGGCGCCGCGAAGGGGAAACGTTTTTCAAGAAGTGGTCGAGCCATGTCTATTACCGCCTGCTCAAGAAATTGTCCCCCGTCCCGGTCCAGGAAGACGTCGGCGACTTCCGCCTGCTCGACAGGCGCTGCGTCAAGGCCCTGCGCAGCCTGCGCGAATGTCAGCGCTATACCAAGGGCCTGTTCAGCTGGATTGGCTTCGAGAAGAAAGAAATCCTCTTTGACCGGCCGCCCCGGGCTGCGGGCAAGACCAAGTGGAACTACTGGAAGCTCTTCAACCTGGCCATCGACGGCATTACCAGCTTCACGACGGCGCCTTTGCGCATCGCCGCCTTTACCGGCTGTTTCCTGGCCATCGTCGCCGCCATCTATCTCGTCTTCATCGTCCTGCGCACCCTACTCTTCGGCGAAGACGTCCCAGGCTATCCGTCCCTCATCTCCCTCATCCTCTTCATCGGCGGCGTCCAGTTCACCTTCATGGGCATCCTCGGCGAATACGTCGGCCGCATCTATAACGAAAGCAAAGGCCGCCCGCCGTACATCGTCGGCGAAAGCACACGGGAAAAGAAATAAATCAATCAAAAATGACCGCTCCGTCGGCAGACAGATGGCGGTCATTTTTAGGTTCCATCACAGCCATTCATCACTGTGGCAGCAGATGGATATGAGGTCCTGCATGGGCTGTATCAGGTATTTGTTTTTGTGATGTACTAGGCGGAAATGGCGCTTGAATTCGAGGCCCGGCAAAGGGAGTTCGACGAGGCGGCCCGTTTCGATTTCGTTTTGAACCAGGCGGCGGGACAGGACGGATACGCCTAAGTTGGCCATGACGGCTTTCTTGATGGCTTCGGAGTTATTGTAGACGCCGATGATGCGGCAGGTCAGGTGGTGGTCTTCCAGGACGCGCTCAAAGAGGTCCCGCGTGCCGCTTCCCTGTTCGCGGACGAAGACGGGCAGGTCGTCCAGGTCCTGCGGCGCTGTAATGGCCTTACGGCTCCATTCGCTGTTCGGCGAAGCGATGAGGGTCAGATAATCCGTAAGGATGGGCCGGGATACGAGGTATGGCGAATGGACTCGTCCTTCGACAAGGGCCAGGTCCAGTTTATCTTCCATCAGGAGCTGTTCCAGTTCCTCCGTATTGTGGATAGCCGACAGGATGTCCCATTCAGGATGTATCTGACGGCAATGCGTCAGGAGTTCGACCAGGAAGATGTCGCCAATGGTGATGCTGACGCCCAGGCGGATTGGCAGCTGATGCTGCATGGCCGTCAGGCTGTCTTCAGCCTGCTGGCAGAGCGATAAAATCTGATAGGCATACTGTTTCAAGTTCTCGCCGGCAGCGGTCAGGTAAATATGACGACCCAGGCGTTCGAATAACAATATGCCGTAATGGTTTTCCATTTCATGGATGGCCTGGGTGACTGACGGCTGGCTGATGTGGAGCTGGCGGGCCGCTTCGGTCATGCTCAGCCGCTCGCAGACAGCCAGGAAAATGCGGAAGTGGCGCAAGGTCATGGACTTCTCCTCCTCATTTCATAGGTAAATACTTATGATTTATATTATATCCTAGTATTTTACTTATTGAAAGAGACAGATTATACTGGAGTCATCTCAAATATCAGTATAGGAGTGACTTCATCATGCATTTATCCACTATGATCGACTGGCGCCACGCCCTGCTCGGTGTCGTCCTGACCCTGGCCTGTTCCCTGGCCGGCCAATCCCTGGCAGCCCTGCCGGGCTTTTCCCTCATCGGCCATCTCGTCCTGGCCCTGCTATTGGGCATGGTCATCCAGGTCTGCCGTCCCGTCACCCTGGCAGCCCGGGAAAGTACGGGCTTCATTGCCAACAAATTCCTCCGGGCCGGCATCATCTTCCTGGGGTTCAAGCTGAATCTCATCGTCCTGGTCAGCGCCGGTCTGCAAAGTCTGGAAGCGGCAGTCTTTGTCGTCGCCATCATGATTCCCCTCAATTACGCCGCCGCCCGTTTCCTGCGCGTCGATCACACCCTGGCCCTGCTCACGGCCTGTGGCTGCAGCATCTGCGGCGCCGCCGCCGTCATGGGCGTGTCCGGCGCCCTCAAGGCCAAGGCCGACCAGTCCGTCCTGGCCGTCGCCATCGTAGCCATCCTGGGCACGGTCTTTACACTCATCGAAGTCTTCGCCCAGCCCATCCTGGGCTTTACGGACAGCCAGTTCGGCGTCATGGCCGGCCTGAGTCTCCATGAAATCGCCCACGCCGTCGCCGCCGGCGGCAGTGCCGGCCCGGTCGGGACAGACAGCGCCATCATCGCCAAATTATCCCGCGTCCTGCTCCTGGCTCCGGTTGCCATCATCCTGGGCATCGTCGAAGCCTGGCGCCAGCGCCGTCAGTCCCAGGATAGGGATCAGAAATTCAAAGTCCCCATCCCCTGGTTCATGGGCGGCTTCATCGCAGCCAGTGCCATCGGCTCCTATATCCCCGCCATCGGATTGGCCGTCCCCATGCTGGTCAAGATAGCTTACCTCATCCTGGGCATGGCCATGGCCGCCCTGGGCCTGAACGTCAACTTCTCAGTCATCGCCAAAGAAGGCGTCCGCCCCATGGTCAGCGCCATCACCTGCTCCTTCGTCATCCTGGCCCTGTCCTGGTTCATCGTGCGCACGTGGTTCTAGGAAGTGCAGAAAAAGGTGCTGTCGCATGAAGACAGCGCCTTTTTTTGCAGTATAATCCCCTTACTTCAGGTATGCTTCGACCTGGTCCGCTTTGAGGGCCCGGCCTGTCGAAACGACTTTATCATCGACGACCAGTGCCGGCGTACTCATGATGCCATAGCGGGCGATCTGGGCAAAGTCCGTGACATATTGGACTTCGGCGTCAATCCCCAAATGCTGTACGGCTTCTTTCGCAGCAGCCAGGAGGGATTCACATTTGCTACAGCCACTGCCTAATACTTTGATTACCATATGATCAACTCCTATTCTTTGTCGGCCTGCGCTGATGGCTGGCAGGCTTTGCCCGGTACGCAGCCAGTGTGCGTACACTTTAAAGTATCTATAAAGGTGCGGAAAGCCGTCAAGGTCTGGCAATTCAGGGAGTAATAGGTATTCTTCCATTCTTTCCGGCTAGTCACCAGACCGCATTCAGTCAACACCTTCATATGATGAGATAAGGTAGGCTGGGTGATTTGAAAATACTCCAGCAGCTTGCAGGCACACATTTCCCCCTGCGTCAACAATTGGACAATCTGCAGGCGGTTCGCATCCCCCAAGGCTTTACATAATAAGGATACATCTACGGCATTCATTGAATCACCTCACAATAGAAATCCCTGAAGGGCGTTGAAACTGTAGCCGACCAAGATGATTCCGATGACGCAAGTCAGGATAAAGACGCCTAACAATTTCGGCTTGATGGCTTTTCGCAGCAAGATAAGCGAAGGCAGACTCAGCGTCGTCACGGCCATCATGAAGCTCAATACGGCGCCTAACTGCGCCCCCTTCCCCAGCAAGGCTTCGGCAATGGGGATAGAGCCAAAGATATCGGCATACATCGGTGCCCCTACCAGGGTGGCCAGGATTACGCCAAGCGGATTCTGGCGCCCCAGAACGTCTTCGACCCACTGCTCAGGAATCCAATTATGGATCAACGCACCGATTCCAACGCCAATCAGGATATAGGGAAAGACCTTGCGGAACGTACTGGTCATCTGTTCTTTCGCATAGTCCAAACGGTCGCGCCTTGTCAATTGTGGAATCTCCGCTTCACTGACAGCCGGAGCCTGACGGATGAAATCTTCAATTTCCGCCTCCATGTGCAGGCGTTCTATGACGGAACCGCCGATAACGGCGATGATCAGGCCAAAAACCACATAGGCCACGGCAATGCGATAGCCAAAGATACTGATGAGCAATACCAGGCTGCCTAAATCGACCATAGGTGACGAAATCAAAAAAGAAAAAGTAACGCCCAGGGGGAGGCCGGCACTGGTAAATCCCATGAACAGCGGAATGGACGAACAAGAGCAGAACGGCGTCACCGTCCCCAGCAAAGCCCCCATGATATTCGCCCAGATACCGCGGAACCGTCCCATGATTTTCCGGCTCCGTTCCGGTGGGAAGTAACTCTGGATATAAGAAATAAGAAAGATCAATACGCATAACAGTACGGTAATCTTCACGACATCATAAAAGAAAAACTGCAAACTGCCGCCGACCCGGCTCTGTACATCGACACCGGCATATTGTAAAATTGCCGCAACGACCTCATTCAGCCACTGCATCCCTAAAACCTGGTTCTGGATAAAAAGCCACATATCCTCCGCCTCCATCACATAGATTTTTGTCTATGTCATAGATTATACAAGTGATATAGATGATTGTCAATATGATAGGTTCAAAAAGAAGGACTGCCACATGAAGGCGTCTGCCCTCGTGCGACAATCCCTTTCCAAAGAGTATGTACTATCTGCTGAAAACTACAAACACTGTACGATAAACCATCATTTTCCCGTATACGTCTTGCGAGCAGCGACGACTTGGCGGATGTGGTCGGCTACGGTCGTACAGCAGCCGCCGACGGCGACGGCACCTGCTTTCATGTAATCCAGGGCATAATCGCCGAAACGGCGGTCCGTCCCGACGCCGTGCCAGGTCTTGGTCTGCGGGTCGTATTCTTCGCCACTGTTCGGGTAGACGATGATCGGAAGGTCCGATGCCCTTTTCAATTCGCCGATGAGGCTGGCAATGTATTCCGGCTTCGTGCAGTTGACACCGATGGCCTGCAGGTGCGGATAGTTACGGGCCAGCTGGCGGGCACAATCGGCCAGGAGCTGGCCTTCGCAGTTGTGGCGGCCGTCGCAGCAGGAAAAGCTGATCCAATAGGGGGCGCCCAGTTCTTCGGCGATCTGCGCTTCGACTTCCGCTTCCATCAGGGACGGTTCCGTTTCAAAGAGCAGGACGTCGGCACCGGCCTGCCACAGGAGTTCCGCCCGGCGGCGATGGAAGTCCCGCAGCGTATCGGCACTGACGCCGTAATGGCCCTTATATTCGGACCCATCGGCCAAATAAGCCCCGTACGGGCCGGCACTGGCCAGACAGAGCGGCCAGGACCGGCCGGCCTGCTTCCCTTCGGCGTCCCACCATTCCTGGCGGGCGTCCAAAAAGACCTGGACTGCCCGGGTGATGAGGCTTCTGCCTGTTCGCGGCTGTACCCCGTTTCCATCAGGCCCGGCAAAGAGGCCTGGTAACTGCAGGTAATGCCCGCATCGGCACCGGCCCGAAAATACTGGATGTGGACTTCCTTGACCAGTTCCGGCCGGTCGGCCAGGACGCGGGCCGTCCACAGTTTGTTGTTCAAATCGGCCCCGAGATTTTCCAAAGCTGTCCCCATGGAGCCGTCGAGGACCAGGATGCCCTCGCGGTCCAAAATCTGTTTCAATGTACTTTTCATTTTCTTTCCCCTTTCACAGGCACCGTCCCATAAGCGACGACAGGCGGATTTTCCCCTCGTTCCTGCGCCGGCAGGAAACGGAACCAGAAATCATTGAACAAGCGGAAAATTTCTTTCCGCTGCGTGACGATGAATAAAATCGTGATCATGACGTAAATAGCCGACAAAATATCGGTCATGGCCCACAGGGCATCGGCTTTGGCATTGTAGAGGACGACACAGGGAATCATGTAATAGATCATATAGACCTTGGTCGCCCTGCGGTTGCGCCGGGTATCACCGAAAGCGTAGTTGACCGATTTTTCGCAGCTGTAATACATGCCGATGATCGTCGTCCAGGCAAAGACCGTAATGGCGATGGCCATGAACCAGGCGCCCCAGTCACCAAAGGAAATGCGGAAGGCGACCGTCGTCAAACTGGCACTGTCGACACCGGGATAATCGATGTAGGAATTTGTCAGGAGCAGCGACAAGGCCGTGACTGAGCAGACGACGATCGTATCGAGGAACACTTCGCCCCAGCCCCAGGAAGCCTGGCGGACAGGATGGTCCGTCCGGGCCGTCGCATGGGCGATGATGCCATAGCCCGTACCGGCGTCATTGGAATAGAGGCCGCGGGCAATGCCATAGCGCATGGCGTCCTTGACGGTGGCCCCGGCGAAACCGCCGACACCAGCCATGGGTGTAAAGGCGCTGCGGACGATCAATTCCAGCGTCTCCGGTACCTGCGGCAGATGCTGGACGAGGATGGCCAGGCCGCGAGGATGTAGAGCAGGGCCATGATGGGCACGACCCGTTCCATGACGGCCGAAATGCGCCGCAAGCCGCCGAAGATGGTGACGAAACAGGTGAGGCCCAGAAAAGCGGCTGACCAGAGCGGGTCGATGCCGAAGGCTTCCCGCAGGGCGCCTACGACGGATTCCGTCTGGACGCTGCACGTCCAGGGACCCAGGGTAAAACAGGCAATGGCCAACAGGAAAGCCCCTTTCCGCCAGCCCAGGGCGTTGCGCATGACAAAGGACCGGTCGCACATGTATTCATCCATGGATTCAGAATACTTGACGCGGAAGCGCTGGCCCAAAATGATTTCGCAGGCCTTCGTCGACATGCCGAGACAGCCCGAGACCCACATCCAGAAGACGGCGCCGGGGCCGCCGGAAACGATGGCCGTCGCCACGCCGCCGATATTGCCGACGCCTATCGTATTGGCCATGGCCGTACAAGCTGCGGCGAACCCCGATACCGACCCCTGGCCGCTGCCATGGTGCTGGAACATCTTGCCAAAAGTATTGCGGAAATGAAACCCGATGTGCCGGAAATTATAGTAAAAATGAAAACGGATACTCAAATACAAGCCCATACTGACCAGCACGACAATCATCGGCGTCCCCCACAAAGCATCGGAGACCGCCATCAATCCATTCAAAATCATAGTTTTCCCCCAATCAATACATAGTCTGACTTACTAAGAATGACATAAGCCATGGAAAAAGTCAATGATTCCTTCCATTTGTCACGTACTTTTCGATATGATACAATTTATATAATACAATTAATTTGTTCATATCTTTCATTTTTATTTTGGAAAGGTGGTTTTTCTTTGAAAATTCCAAAAAACAACTTGCAGGCAAGTATTGTCCTGCCCAGTATCTTATTCATTGGGATCGTCATCATAAGCTGTATCTTCTTTCCCGACCGGACAGATACAATTTTAAGTATTGTAAAAGAATATATATTCAGTTCATTCAGCTGGGTATACATTCTTTGTGTCGCCTTCTTTTTCCTCTTCCTGGTCATCTTATGCCTGGGAAAACTCGGTGACATCCGCTTGGGAAACGAAGATGAAAAACCAGAATTTTCCTTTTTTTCCTGGCTGTGCATGCTGTTTTCAGCCGGTATGGGCATTGGCCTGATGTTCTTTGGTGTAGCCGAACCGATTTCCCACTTATCGGCCCCCTTGCACGGGTCGGCTTCATCACTGGTCCAAACGAAGGAAGCCATGCTGAACACCCTGTTCCATTGGGGAATCCATGCCTGGGCGATTTACGGTATCATCGGCCTGGCCCTGGCCTATTTCGGATTCCGCTATCAGCTTCCCGTAACCCTGCGTTCCGGTTTTTATCCCCTCCTGAAGCATAGACTGAACGGTTTCTGGGGCAACCTGATCGATATCGTCGCCCTCTGTGCGACGATTTTCGGTCTGACGACGACGCTGGGCTTCGGAGCCATGCAGCTCAACGCCGGCCTGAGTGCTGTCGGCATTTTTTCGACAGCCTCTTTTTCCCACATCGTCCTCTTGATTGTCATCACCGTCGGCCTGGCCATCTTGTCGGCCATTTCCGGCGTAAGTAAGGGGATCCGTTACATGAGCCAGGGAAATCTGATCCTGGCCATCGCCCTGCTCCTGTTCATCCTCTTCGCCGGCCCGACGGTATATCTCTTGTCGGCCTTCACAGAAAACGTAGGCTACTATCTGACACACATCATCGAACTGTCTTTCCGCACTTTCGCCTACGAAAGCACCAAAGAAGAATGGTTCACGAACTGGACCATCACCTATTGGGCCTGGTGGATTTCCTGGGCGCCCTTCGTCGGTCTCTTCATCGCTAAGATTTCCAAAGGCCGCACGATACGCGAATTTGTCGTCTGCGTCCTCCTGGTCCCTACCCTGTTCAATATCTTCTGGATGACCGTGTTCGGCAACGGGGCCATCTGGGTCGACGGCCAGACCGGTGGCATCCTGACCCAGGCCGCCGCGGAAACGGAAAAGCTCTTATTCCTGTTCCTGGACCAATTCCCCCTGGCCCTGGTCACCTCACTGATTGCCCTGCTGGTCATCGTCATTTTCTTTATCACTTCGGCTGACTCGGGGATTTTCGTCATCAACAGCATCGCCTCGCAAGGGAAGAATACGTTTCCCAAGTGGCAGACTGTCTTATGGGGAACCCTGCTTGCCCTGCTGTCCATCGCCCTGCTCTATTCCGGCGGCCTCCAAGCCCTGCAGACGATGACCGTCATCATCGCCCTGCCCTTTGCCGTCATCATGATCCTGATGGTGTTCTGCCTGCTCCGGGGCTTGACGATCGATAACGCCTATTTCAGCAGAAAATTGTCAGAAAGTACCGTCTACTGGGATGGCTCCCATTGGCAGGACCGGCTGAAAAAAATCGTATCCGTCGGGACCTTGGACGATTTCCAGCAGTTCCTCAAACAGACCGTCGACCCGGCTTTCCAGGAACTGCGCCAGGAATTTCTGCGGAATGGAATTTCCGTCCACATCCAGGGCAGTGATGATAGTCAGACGGCCTGCCGGGAATTGATTGTCGAAAGCGGGAGCCTCCGCAATTTCATTTATGGCATCCGCTACCGGGCCAATGACGTATCCGATACTGTCGTCGGCTCCCTGTCCTTCCCGACCATTACGGAAGAGGAAAATTATGAACCCATTTGTTATTTTGCCGACGGCCGACGCGGATACAGCATCAAATATATGCAGAAAGATGAATTGATCACCGACGTCCTCCGTCAATATGAACGATATGTCAAGATGCTGGCAGCCGGCAAACACGACTTATACCTGACAGATAAAGTACATCCCGGACAAGGAGGAAAATCATGAACCGCTGGAATAACTTAATCGATTTGAAAGGCGACTCGGCCCCGATGGAAGTCATCAATCAGCGCATCTTATCCGACGCCACCATCGAAGGCACGAACTTGATCGTCTTAGTCATGGCCATCATGATCGCCTGCATCGGCCTGAACTTGAACAGCGTCGCCGTCATCATCGGCGCCATGCTCATTTCCCCGCTGATGGGCGGTATCGTAGCGACGGGCTACGGAATGGCCGCATATGACGTCCCTTTTATCCGCAAATCCCTCATCAAATTATCCTTCCAGGTCGGCCTGGCCGTGCTGACAGCTTCGATTTATTTTCTCCTTTCGCCGTTTACCTCGCCGACAGATGAAATCCTGGCCCGGACTACCCCGACAATCTGGGATGTCCTCGTCGCCTTATGCGGCGGGATTGCCGGTGCGGTCGGGAACACGCGGAAAGAAAAGAGCAATGTCATCCCCGGCGTCGCCATCGCCACGGCACTGATGCCGCCCCTCTGTACGGCCGGCTATGGGCTGGCCTCCGGGAACCACACGTTTTTCCTGGGTGCCTTGTACCTGTTCTTCATCAATGCCTTTTTCATTGCCTTGTCTTCGTTCTTGGTATTTAAGATTCTGAAAGTCCCGCCTCACGGCAATGTCGCTGAAGCTCATTTTCGCAAACAGCGTCTCATTTTAGTTATCCTCGGCCTATTAATTACGATTCCAAGCATCTATATGGCTCATCTAACGGTAAAAGATGCGCTCCAGGAAGTCCAGGTCAAATCTTTTATAGAAACAAACATGAATTTTGAAAAAACTAGTGTCGTTTCTTACACACTAAAAGATAAGACCTTGACAATTGATCTTGTCGGGGCTGTCCTGACGGAAGAACAAATAGACCAGCTTAAATCGAACATAAATAACTATCCACGTCTTCAAGGCATATCTCTTTCTATTATCCAGGGAAACAGGAATCTGAACACTGAGGAAGTGCAGCGATTAATCAATTCACGTATAGAAAAACAAGGCAAAGCCGAAAAAGAAGCTTCGTACAAGATGCTGACCAGTAAATATTACCCAGCTTACGAACGTGCTGCAGCAGACCAGCAGGTCATCCAGATTCTAAACAGCCAGGCTCCTTTATTATTCCCGGAAATCCAGTCTGTCCGGGGTGGCACGCTAACAGCCTTGCATCGAGATAACGATACGAAAGACGGTACATTTGGCTACGACCGTTTCATGGCCGAAGTTACCGTCAGAACTCCCCTTAGTGCCGATGACGCGCTGCGTCTGCATGATTGGATCAAAGGTCAGGTAAACATGCCTGTCATTCTGAATGTCCAGACCAGCAATGCTCCCAGCGAATACTATGGCAACGGGATTCAATGGTAAAATCAAAACTGCTTTAAGCAGCTGAAAAGTATACCGACCCCCAATTGTTAGACCAAAACTCTAACGATTAGGGGGTCGTTTTGTTATTTATTTAATTTACTCTGACTTGATAGCAGATGAATCTATCTTTAACTTTTCTGTAATCGCTTGAAAAAACTCAGTACTTCAAAGAGCTATGTGTTTGCCAAAAAAGGAGCGACATCTCTTTTTGCAGCATCAAAATCCAGTTCGGCAAAACTTTTTTTACATATCTTTTGTATCTTGCTACAAATACCATAATGCAACCTGGCGACATTGTATGGATTGTTATTGCATTGGCACATTTCCCAGAGTATGGTATACTATTTTTTAGACAAAAGTCATGTTTGAAGATCCAGGATAAAATTCATATCCCATGAATCAAAAAAGGGAGGAACCTGTCATGGATGTCACTCATCACAAATTATCCTCGCAAGAACTCGCAAACTATCTCCAACGGATCCATCTGGTATCTCCACCGAAGGTAACCGATATAGACGGCTTGAAGGAACTCCAAATCCATCATCTTTTATCCATTCCTTATGAAAATCTGGACCCTATGAATGGCATTTCAACATCCATGGATTCAGAAGACCTCTATAAAAAAATGATTCTTCATCGACGGGGCGGATATTGCTTTGAACTGCAAGGGCTGTTTCTTCTACTGCTCACGACACTTGGCTATCACGTTGAACAGCGGGCAGGCCGTTTTATGGACGAGCCCGGTATTGTCCAGATGCGGCGTCACCGGGTCCTGATAGTTACCATAGACAGTATCCCCTGGCTCACTGATGTTGGCGTCAATAGTGAATCCCCCAGACAACCAATCCGCATCAAGACCGGAGAAATACAAAATGATGGTATTTCTTCCTATTGTATGGATGAAGACTCTTTCTACGGCCATGTACTCATGCAAAAAGAACTGGGGAAATCATGGAAACCGATCTATGGTTTTACCGATGAACCGCAGATCGATGACGATTTTATCATGCCCTCTTTCTATTGTGACCAACATCCCGATTCCCGGTTCAATAAATACATGAAAATCAGCCTGTTTACCCAGGATGCCGATTTGACTATCGTAAAAGATGAAATGAAAGTGTATCGAAATGGCAAAGTAGAAAAGCGTCTTCCCATTTCTGGAAAAGAAGAAGCTGCCCATCTCCTGTCTGACATTTTCCACATCTCAGTTCCCCATAATTATCGTCTTTTACCATAAATTTAAAGAATATGACCATAAAGCTATGATATTTTTGCATACAGCAAAAGGGCTTATGCACGATTCTCCGTGCAATAAGCCCTTTTACGTTGTTAGTAAGGTCAAATATCAAGTCTCGAACGTACTTCCTGATCCAGCACCTGCAGCAGGCCGATGTAGTCTTCTTTGATGTGGCGGTAGATGTCCTGTGCCGTTTCTTCATTATAGGTATGAAAAGAAAGGTTGCGTTTGACCTGCATGTCCAGCCATTTTTCCGCATCGCCGATGAGATGTTGTTTCCAGGCTTCGCGGATACTGCTGCGTGGGCTGGTCGCTTCGATGCCTTCATAGTCCAGGACGGCCTTCATCAGTTTCCAGGCCAGTTCAAAGGTAAATTCAAAACGCTGGATGGTTGCATCGAGATAGAGGTCGTCTTCGTCCAAAGTCTTGGTCAGGGCAATTTCCAGGCGGTTCAGGGCTTTGTGGTAGTCTTCCCACTTCAGCCGTAATTGTTCTTTCGTCATCATCCATTCTCCTTTGCCGTCGACAGCCCAGAGCAGTTTCCCTTCCCTGTCGATGGCATCTTTCAATTTCTGATTCGGCTGACGCCGGTAATCAATGAGATCAAAAGTAAAGGGCAGCTGGCTCTGGTCGAAATCGAGCTGCAGCGGCGTCACCAGATTTTCCGTACTGGCAATGGCCAAATCCACATCGGAAACAGGCTTATAATCGCCACGAGCCCGCGACCCGAAGAGTTTCACCCAATCGATCCGGTTGCCATAGCGGGACAAAATAGCAAAGATCTGCCGCCACTGTCTGACACTCAATCCGTACATAGTACTCCTCCTTTGGGACGGCTCCTGCTTAACCTCTCCGGCCCTGCGGGCCACCTCCCCTATGAAGGGAGGCTTGGGCGCCCCTATGATTGGCGGGCGGCCGGCGACCTGCGACCTGCGGGCCGCCTTTTAGGCGGCCCCTACGATTGGCACTTCGGGCAGTAGTGGGTGCCGCGGCCGTTCAGTTTGGTGTATTCGATGGTCGTGCCGCAGACGGTGCAGGGCGTGCCTTCGCGGCCGTAGACGCGGAGGTTTTCCTGGTTCTGCCCTTCTTTGCCGTTGCTGCTGATGAAGTTGCGGATTGTCGTGCCGCCGTGTTCCAGGCCTTCCTGGAGGACGGCGACGATGGCTTCATGAAGGCGGGCCGCTTCTTTTTGGGTCACTGTATCGCTGTGGCGCATGGGCCGGATGCCCGCCCGGAACAGGGCTTCGTCGACGTAGATGTTGCCCAAACCGGCCACTTTGGTCTGGTCCAGGAGGAGCATCTTCACCGGCCGGTGGCAGCCCTTGAGGAGGTCATAGAGCCGCTCCGTCGTGAAGTCCGGACTGATGGCGTCCGGTCCCAGGTTGTCGTAACCTTTGACGCCTGTCGCCCCCTCTGACGGCACGAGCCACAGGCAGCCCAGGGTGCGGATATCGCGGTAGAGGAGGCGCCCTTCGCTGAGCGTAAAAATAAGATGAATGGCCCGGCCAGCATACTGGCCGGGCTTTTCTTCATAGAGCAGGCTGCCTGTCATGCGCAGATGGACCAGAAAGGACCAGGGACCGCGGCAGCGGACAAAGAGGTACTTGCCGCGGCGTTCCACGCCTTCCAGGGTCTGGCCGGTCAAGGCGGCTGCAAAACGGTCTGCCGTCGTATTCTTGATGAGCCTGGGCAGGCCTATTTCAACGGCCGTAATGGCCTTTCCCCGGACACGCTCGTCGAGGAAGGCCCGTATCGTTTCTACTTCCGGTAATTCTGGCATGGTCTCACCTACTTCGCTTCTTCCCAGTTGACGCCGCTGTGGATGTCGACGACGAGGGGCACGGATAAATCGACAATGTGTTCCATTGTATCCTTGAGGAGCTGTTCCACTTCGTCCTTTTCCCCGGCCGGGACTTCCAGGACCAGTTCGTCATGGACCTGGACCAGGAGCTGGCTCTTCAGATGGCGTTTTTCCAATTCGTCCTGGACAGCGTTCATGGCCAGCTTGATGATATCGGCGGCGCTGCCCTGGATAGGCGTGTTCATGGCCGTCCGTTCGGCAAAGGACCGGCGCGTGAAGTTCTTGCTGTTGATTTCCGGCAACGCCCGGCGGCGGCCGAACATGGTGACGGCCATGCCCGATTCCTTGGCCGAGGCGATGAGGCCGTTCATGTAGTCGTGGACCGTGTTGTAGCGGGCAAAATACGAATCGATGTATTCCTTGGCTTTTTGGCGGGAAATGGAGATATTCCGGGCCAGGCCGAAGTCGCTGATGCCATAGATGATGCCGAAGTTGACGGCCTTGGCATGGGACCGTTCTTCCGGCGTGACCTCGTCCAGGGGGATGCCGAAGACTTCCGACGCCGTCCGGCGGTGGATGTCCTGGCCCTTCTTGAAGCCGTCGATCATAGTCGGGTCCTGGGACAAGTGAGCCAGGAGGCGCAATTCGATCTGCGAATAGTCGCCAGAGACGATGTAGTCATAGCCTTCGCCGGGCACGAAGAGGGAGCGTATCTTGCGGCCCTGTTCGGTCCGGATGGGGATATTCTGCAGATTCGGGTCGGAACTGCTCAGACGTCCCGTCGACGTGACCATCTGGTTGAAATGGGTATAGATGCGCCCCGTTTCCGGCACGATGAGCGGTTCCAGGCCATCGAGATAAGTGGAAATGAGTTTCTTCAAGGCCCGGAAGTGCAGAATCTTGTCGATCATGGGATGCTTGTCGCGCAGGGCGTCGAGGACGGAACTGTCCGTCGAATAGCCCGTCTTGGTCTTCTTGATGACCGGCAGCTGCAACTTCTCGAAGAGGATGACGCCGAGCTGTTTCGGCGAATTGATGTTGAAGGTCTCGCCGGCGTCGTCGTAAATGGCTTCTTCCAGGGCATCAGCCTGGCGGGACAATTCGCTCTTCATGGTCATGAGGCGGTCCGTATCGACAGTGAAGCCGTTCATTTCCATGACGGCCAGCGTATGGATGAGCGGTTCTTCGATGGTATCGTAGAGCTGTGTCAGGGATGCCTTATCCAATTCAGCTGCCGCTTTGGGCCAGACCTGGAGGGCAAAAGCGGCATCGCAGGCCAGCTTCTGTCCGTCGTCTTCTGTGCCTTCGTCCAGGCTGACGTCGAAGGTTTCGGAAATATACGTCAGGCCATAGGACGTCCGCGTCGGGTCGAGGAGATAGGCTGCCAGGATGATGTCCTTCAAGGGCAGGCGGCCCGGAGCGACGCGGGATACGACCTTGGTCAGGTCCTTGCCGTCATCGGTGACGACGGCTGCCGCTTCGGTCAGGACGGCGAGATAGGCGTCGTAATCGCTTTCGGGAACGACGAAGGCGCCATCATCGACGGCCATGGCCAGGGCCGTCACAGCCGGGATGGGCTGGCTGCCGTCATAGCGGGCGGCGACGGCGACGGTCTTCCCTTTCAGGCTGGCCGCGCCCGGTGCGTCCATGACCTGGACGGCCGCTGCCGGTGCCGCGGCGTCTGCCAGATGAGAGAAGCGGTCGAAGGCGGCAAAGCGTTCCAGAAGATTGCGGAAGCCCAGGCTGCGGAAGAGCTGGGCCACGTCTTCCTGGCGCGGCTGGGGCTGGAACATGTCCATGGTGTAATCGAGGGGCACGTCACAGCGGATAGTGGCCAGGTCCTTGGACAAGACGGCCTTGTCCTTGTTGTCGGCCAGTTTTTCCTGCTGCTTCTTGCCCTTCACTTCGTCCAGGTGTTCGTAGACGCCGTGGACGCTGCCGAACTGGCTGATGAGCTTGAGCGCCGTCTTTTCGCCGACGCCGGGGACGCCGGGGATATTATCGGCCGTATCGCCCATGAGGGCCTTCATGTCGATGACCTGGGCCGGCGTATAACCGTATTCGGCTTCCATGACGGCCGGCGTAACGGCCAGCATGTTGGTGATGCCCTTCTTGGTCAGATAGACCGTCACGTCGTCCGTGACCAGCTGCAGGGCGTCGCGGTCACCGGTGACGACAGCGACGGCATAGCCATCGGCTGCCGTGCGGCGGGCCAGGGTGCCGATGATGTCGTCCCCTTCGTAGCCTTCCTGTTCGAGGACGCAGATGCCCAGGCAGGCCAGGACTTCGCGGATCAGGGCGAACTGGGGCCGCAGGTCATCCGGTGTGGGCTTGCGCGTAGCCTTGTAGCCGTCGAACAAGTCGTTGCGGAAGGTGTGCTTGCTCTTGTCGAAGGCGACGGCAACGTACTGCGGGTCCAGTTCTCCGTACAATTTCAATAACATATTCAAAAAACCATAGACGGCATTCGTCGGGTGCCCCTGGGCATCGGTGAGATGCGGGATGGCATAAAATGCCCGATAGAGCAGACTGCTGCCGTCGATGATGACGATATTTTCTTTCATAGAACCTCCCTACGCCCACTCACCGATGCAACAGGGAGCTGACGATGCTGTAGATACAGTAGATGACGAAGATGCCCAAGAGATAGGGCATGGCCATGATGATAAAGCCCAGGGCGCCGATGATGACGGCGACGATGCAGAAGACGATGAAGCCCAGGGCCAGTTTGACACGCCACGAAAGGCCGGACGTGACGATGTGGATGCCATGATGCGCTTCCTGTTGCTGACGCAGCCGTTCTTCATAGAGGGACTTCTGGTCTTGGACCGTCCCATCTTCATCGATGGTCTGGCCGCGGAAACTATCCCGTTCGTGATCCGAAAGGATTTTTGGGTCTTCTGAATTCATAGATACTTCTCCTCCTGATTAGTAGTTACGGCTCTTCATGCGGCGTTCGATGTCGCGCTTGGCTTCTTTTTCGGCCAGGGCCTGCCGCTTGTCGTAGAGCTTCTTCCCTGTTACCAGGGCGACGGTCACTTTGACCTTCCCCTTCTTGAAATAGAGGTTGAGCGGGATGAGGGTATAGCCTTTTTCCTGGATCTTGCCCAGGAGCTTGATGATTTCATATTTATGGAGCAAGAGCTTGCGCGTCCGCAGGGGATCGTGGTTGAAGCGGTTGCCCTGATCATAGGGACTGATGTGCATGCCCAGGAGGAAGACTTCGCCGTTCTCGATGCGGCAGAAGCTGTCCTTCAGATTGACCTTGCCCTGGCGCAGGGACTTGACTTCCGTCCCCGTCAGGGCAATGCCGGCTTCATACGTTTCATGGATAAAATAATCGTGACGGGCCTTGCGGTTGTCCGAAATATATTTCACACCCTTTGTCGGTGACGTTGCCAAAACGAATTCCTCCTATTTCTTCTTCTTTTTGCCGCGGCGGCTCTTGCTGCCCTTGCCCTTGCACGCGGCTTTGCGGCCGGATTTCTTGTCCTTGCAGCCTTTCTTATCCTTCTTGTCTTTCTTGCCCTTCTTGCCGATGGCTCCGGCGAACCAGTTGTGCTTGGTGTCGGTGTCCTTCTTATCGCTGTGTTTCCGTTTATGGCGCCGTTCGGCACTGGCCGCCATGAGCTGCTGCACGTCTTCCAGCGATTCGTAGCGGCCCGGGACGAAGTCGATTTCGCATTTTTCCACATTGACCTGAGCCAGGGTGACTTCCATGGCATCGCCTAAGCGGTAGACCTTGCCGCCGTGCTGGCCGCGCAGGGTGTACGACGCTTCGTCGAATTCGTAGTCGTCGTCAGTGAGCAGGGAAATGTGGACCAGGCCTTCGATGCCGTTTTCCAGGCCCACGAAGAGGCCGAAAGACGTAATGCCCGTAATGTGCGCTTCAAAAGGCTGACCGATGAAGGGCAGCATGTACTGGCACTTCTTGAGGTCGTCTGTTTCCCGTTCGGCTTCGACGGCAATGCGTTCGCGCGAGCTGGCCTGGTCGGCGGCGATGGTATGGTACGACAGGGACTGCTGCGATTCTTCCTCGGTCAGCTTGCCCCGGCGCTGGTACTGGCGGATCAGACGGTGGACCATGAGGTCCGGGTAGCGGCGGATAGGCGACGTGAAATGAGTATAACATTCCGAAGCCAGGCCGAAGTGGCCGGCATTAGTCGTCGAATAGCGGGCCTGCTGCATAGAGCGCAGAGCGATGGTCTGGACGACGGCGGCTTCATCGGTGCCCTTGGTCATTTCCAGGAGCTTCTGGAAGTCTGCCGGCTTGACCGATTCCGTATCGGGCATGGGCAGGTTGAAACTCGACAGGACGGTGCGCATCATATCCAGCCGTTCCGGTTCGGGCAGTTCGTGGATACGGTAGACCGACGGGTTTTCGCTGTCCCGGAGATAGCAGGCTACGGTTTCATTGGCAATGAGCATGCTTTCTTCGACGATCTGTTCGGCAATGGTCCGTTCCCGTTTTTCCAGACGCAGCGGTACGCCGTCCGGATCAAGGATGACTTTGTATTCAGGGAAATCGAAGTCGATGGCCCCGCGGCGGAGGCGCATGTTCTTGAGGATCGTCGACAAGGCCCGCAGTTCGTGGAGCATGGGCATGAAGGGCTGCAAGTCGTCAGGCACGATGCCTTCCAGGAGGGCCTTGCGGATTTCGACGTAGTTGCAGCGCCGTTTGACGCGGATGACGGCCGGGCCGATGTCGGCCTTGAGGACCTTGCCTTCTTCGTCGATTTCCATGACGCAGGTCATGGAGTAACGGTCTTCATTGGCGTTGAGGCTGCAGATGCCGTTGGACAGGACCGTCGGCAGCATGGGGATGACCCGGTCGACAAGGTAGACGCTGGTGCCGCGGTTATATGCTTCCTGGTCGATGGCCGATCCCGGGCGGACGTAGTAGCTGACGTCGGCGATGTAGACGCCCAGTCGGAAATGGCCGTTGGGCAGGCGGACGACGTCGATGGCATCGTCCAGGTCCTTGGCATCTTCACTGTCGATGGTGATGAGCTGGCAGTCGCGGTAATCGCGGCGCCCTTCTTCCAAGGTGACCGTCGTGTCGATCTTGGCGGCTTCCTTCTTGACGTCGTCCGGGAAGTCGAAAGGCAGGCCGTGGCGGGCCATGATGACCTTGATATCCAGGTCCTTGTCGCCGTCATAGCCGAGGACTTCCGTCACTTCCCCTTCGGCTTTGCGCCCTTCTTCGGGCCACTTGGTGATCTTGACCAGGACGCGGGCACTGCTGCGGGCGCCGCCGGTCTTGTCGAGGGGCACGTAGACGTCTTCGCGGATGCGTTCGTCGTCCGGC
The DNA here is from genome assembly GCF_000417505.1 of Megasphaera sp. NM10. Taxonomy (GTDB): domain Bacteria; phylum Bacillota; class Negativicutes; order Veillonellales; family Megasphaeraceae; genus Megasphaera; species Megasphaera intestinihominis. The sequence continues at coordinate 12,802 of NZ_APHY01000012.1, read as the reverse complement.
GTGACGAAGGCGCTGTGTTTTTCCAGCTGGAACGTACCGACCAGGGTCTTGTTGACCCGTTCGACGATGGATACGATTTCCCCTTCCTGTTTATGACGGCCATCGCCGCTGTGCAGGATGCGGACCGTGACCTTATCGTTATTCATGGCCGTATGGCGGTTCTGTTCGGCAATGTATACGTCCTCCGTCAGGTCCTGGCTGAGGACGAACCCGAAGGTCGGCGTATAACCTTTATAAATACCGGTGATTTCCTGGGGCTGTTTGGCCGAGATATACCGGTCTCCTGCGATTCTCATGAGCTTTTCACTCCTCACTAATTCTTCAAATGTGTCAAATACGTCAGCCAGCCGGGCGCCGGTGATGCCGAGCTGTTCGGCACAGTCTTCGACCGTTGCGCCGCCGCTGTCTTCATTACATATACTTATTATATCATGAGCCAGCTGTAAATCCATAGTTCCCCTCCTCAAATCGCCGTTCTGCAAAGGATAAAAAAGGAGCCGCCGCATATGCGACAGCCCCTAAGAATTCATTAAAAAGTATGCATCAGTCTGCCTAACAGCAATGTACAAATGGCAAATGCTATCGACAGGACGATAGTCAGTTTGGAAAGCAGGGCATCCATGCCGCGGGCCCGGCTCCCGAACAAGTCTTCGGCACCGCCGCCGAAACCGGCGCCCATGCCCTGGGTCTTGCTCTTCTGTGCCACGACGACACCGATGATGAGCAGTGCCAAAATGACAACGATGATTTCTAATGCTGTGATCACGTTAATCCTCCTCACACAATGACGCTAACAGTACTATTGTACACTCATTTAGCTTTTCTATCAATAGGTTCTTTGGCTTTCTCATCGGGTTCCGTTTCTTTTTCGGCATTGCGCGTTTCCAGATAATGTTCCAGCTTGCGTTTGACCCGCTGCAGGGCATTGTCGATGGACTTGACGTGCCGGTGCAGCTGACGGGACATCTCGTTGTAGGATTTGCCGTCGAGATAGGCTGTCAGGACCTGCCATTCCAGATCGCTGAGGATCTCATTCATCTTCAGTTCGATATCATTGAATTCTTCGCGGCTGATGACCAGCTCTTCGGGATCGCTGACGCGGATGCCGGACAGGATGTCCTGCAGCGTCCGGTCCGATTCGTCTTCATAGACGGGCTTGTTGAGAGACACATACGAGTTAAGGGGTATGTGTTTCTGCCGCGTCGCCGTCTTGATGGCCGTGATGATCTGCCGGGTAATGCATAACTCGGCAAAGGCCCGGAACGACGACAGCTTGTCGCCGCGGAAATCCCGCGTCGCCTTGTAGAGGCCGATCATGCCTTCCTGGATGATGTCATCCCGGTCGGCGCCGACCAGGAAGTAGGCGCGGGCTTTGGATTTGACGAAGTTGCGATACTTGTTGACGATATAATCGGCCGCTTTGCCATCGTGCTCTTCCTGGGCGATGCGTACGATTTCTTCATCTGTCATGCCTGCAAAGCGGTCATGTTTTTCTTCTGCATTGGACGCTGCCTGCATAATCGTTACCTCGCTTATTTTAAATTATTCGCCTGCCTGCCGCTGCCGCACGACTTCATACATGAGCAGGGCCGCTGCGACGGAGGCGTTGAGGGAGTTGACGTGGCCGAACATGGGAATCTGGACCAGGACGTCGCACGTCTCCTTGACCAGGTGCGAGATGCCCCGGCCTTCACTGCCGATGACCAGGACGACCGGGTCCGTCAGGGAGCTGTGGAAATAGTCCGTCTCGCCGTCCATATCGGCGCCGATGACCCAGAAACCGCGCTTCTTGAGCTGCTTCAGGGTCTGGGCGATGTTGCCGATCTGCACGAGGGGCATGTATTCGACGGCGCCGGCCGACGTCTTGCCGACAGTCTCATTGATGAGCGCCGTCCGCCGCTTGGGCAGGAGGACGGCGTCGACGCCGGCACATTCCGCCGTGCGGATGATGGCCCCCATGTTGTGGACGTCTTCGATGCCGTCGAGGAGGACCAGGAACGGTACCTTCCCCTTTTCATCAGCAGCGATGAGAACGTCTGTCAAATCGGCGTATTCCACGGGCTTGGCAAAGGCGATGACGCCCTGGTGGCGGTTCCCCGGTGCCAGGTGGTTGAGGACCTTCAGGGGCACGTCTTCGACGAGGATTTCCTTCCGGCCTGCCAGGTCGCGGATGCGCTGCAGCGGCTGCGACTCATTGCCGGCAGCGACGTACAGCTTGGTGATGGACCGGCCGGCCTTCAGGGCTTCGGTGACGCTGTTGCGGCCGATGATGATATTTGCCTCACTCATTCCATTCCTCCATGTTTTTCGTTACAATAGGCTTTCGTTTCTTCATAGACCTGGGCCATGACGGCGTCCAGGCGTTCCGTCCGGCCAGCCATGACCAGGTAGCCCACCAGGGCTTCCAGGGCCGTGCTGTCGTGGTACTCGGCGACGGTGGCGCTCTTCGGCGCCAGGGTATAGGCATTGCGGGCCCGCTGGCAGACGGCCTTTTCGTCGTCCGTCAGGCCGTCGTGGATGCGGCGGTAGACATAGGCCTGGGCCTTGGCGGATACGAATTCTGCCGCCAGCGTGTGCAGGACCTGGACGTGGGGGATGCCCGTTTCCACCAGGCGCCGGCGCAGGGTCAGGGCGTAATAGGCGTCACCGACGAAGGCCAGGTTGATCGAGTCGAGATGGGCCGCATCCTGGTCGGGCACGTCCAGGCGCTTGCCGTCGGCAAAGGCCTGGTAGGCCCGTTTCTTCAGTGCTTGCAGTTGTTTGAATTTCACTTTTTCCAGCGCGCTCCCTGCGGCGAATCTTCGATAGTGATGCCAAGAGCGGCCAGTTTATCGCGGATGGCGTCGGCCAGGGCGTACTGTTTCTGGGCGCGGCATTCCTGACGGATGTCGAGGATGGCCTGCATGAGGTCGTCGTAGTCCTTGCTGCTGGCGTCTTCCTTCTTGCCGGTCCAGCGGTCTTCGAGGATGCCGAGGATATCCGTGAAGGTCTTGAAGACGCGCTTGACTTCCGACATGGCTGCCGAATCGACGGGGACGCCGTTGTTGACGACGGCATTCTTGAAGATGTTGACGTTCTTGGCCAAATCGAACATGGCCGCGCTGGCCAGGGCCGTATTGAAGTCGTCGCACATAGCATTTTCAAAGTCTTCTTCGTCCTTGTGGGCCGTTTCCAGGAGCTGCTGGGCTTCCGGCGATTTAGCACCGGCCGGCATAGCCAGGAGTTCCAGGACGTTGTCGATGGCCGTGCCCAGGCGTTCGAGGCTGCGCGTCATTTCTTCCAGCCGTTCGTCGCTGAAGTCCAAGGGGCTGCGGTAGTGGTTGGAAATGAGGAAGAAGCGCAGGGCATCGGGGCTGTAGTGTTCCAGGACGTCCTTGACCAGGAAGAAGTTATTCAGGGACTTGCTCATCTTTTCCGAGTTGATGGTGATGAAGCCGTTGTGGAGCCAGTATTTGACCATCGGTTTCTTGCCCGTAAAGGCTTCGGACTGGGCGATTTCGTTTTCATGGTGCGGGAAGATGAGGTCGCTGCCGCCGCCGTGGAAGTCGAAGGTATCGCCAAGGTACTTATTGCTCATAGCCGAGCATTCGATGTGCCAGCCCGGACGGCCTTTGCCCCAGGGGCTGTCCCACGACGGTTCGCCGGGCTTAGCACCTTTCCAGAGGGCGAAGTCCATGGGATTGTGCTTGCGGTCGTCGACTTCGATACGGGCGCCGGCCATCATGTCGTCGAGGCTGCGACCGCTCAATTCGCCGTAGTCGGCGAACTTTTCGACGCTGTAATAGACGTTGTGGTCGATGACGTAGGCATAGCCTTTGTCGATGAGGTTCTGGACCATGTTGATGATTTCATCCATGTGTTCCGATACGCGGGGATACTTGTCGGCCCGGCGGATGTGGAGCTTGTCCATGACGTCGAAGTACGATGCGATATAGCGGTTGGAAATGGTATCCCACGTGACGCCTTCGCCGTTGGCAGCGTTGATGATCTTATCGTCGACGTCGGTGAAGTTCTGGATGTGCGTGACTTCATAGCCCAAGTGTTCCAGATAGCGCTTGATGACGTCCCACGTGACGAAAGGACGGGCATTGCCCATGTGGGAATGGTTGTACGGCGTAATGCCGCAGACATACATCTTGACCTGGCCCGGCGTAACGGGCACGAAGATTTCTTTTTTACGGGTCAATGTATTATATACTTTCAGTTCTCTCATACGGTAACCTCCCTGAAATTTGAACAAAAAGGCCACCATCCCCTATGACAGAGACGGTGGCCCGTGGTTCCACTCTGTTTTTACGGCAGTGCCGTAATCTTTACTGCGCAGTAACGGGCGCCCCCGGACCGGATTACTCCTTTCACCCGGCCTGCTCACAAAGGCAGCATTGCAGTTTTATGACCTGGAAAGGCTCTCAGCCATGACCCTTCTTCTCTGTCGGATGCCACTGCAACTCATTTTGATCATCGCAGATTCTTATTTGATACATATTATTAGTTAATACGCATGTATATAGTACCCAATAATCGGGCTCATGTCAAGCCCTTTATGCCAACGTTTCGTCCAGACGGGCCAGGACTTTGTCGCGGCCCATGAGGGCGACGATGACGTTTAGGTCCGGGCCGTGCATGACGCCGGTGACGGCGACGCGGATAGGCATGTAGACGAACTTGCCCTTGACCTTGAGGCCCTTCTGGATTTTCTTGAACAGGGGCTGTACCGTGTCGGGCGTGACGTCGTCGAGGGCAGCCAGTTCATCCCGGAACATCTTGAGGACGGACGGAGCCGTTTCTTCTTTGAGGACTGCTGCGGTTTCTTCATTTTCCGGCGCATAGTCGTCGGTGAAGAAGACCTTGGCAGCGTCGACGATCTGAGCGCCGTACTGGACGTGTTCGCGCATGGCGGCGCAGATGGCTTTCAACCAGGCAGCTTCCTTTTCGTCCGGATTTTCGCTGGCATAACCTGCCTTCTGCAGGTGCGGCAGGCAGACGGCATAGAGCTGGTCTTCATCGAGCTGCTTCATGTAATGGAAGTTGATCCAGTTGAGCTTTTCGATGTCGAAGACGGCCGGGTTCTTGGCGACGCGGTCGAGGGTGAACTGTTCGATGAGTTCATCGCGGCTGAAGATTTCCTGATCGCCTTCCGGCGTCCAGCCGAGGAGGGCCAGGAAGTTGACCAGTGCGTCGGGCAGGTAGCCCATATCGCGGTACTGCTGGACCGATGTAGCGCCATGGCGCTTGCTCATCTTCTTCTTGTCGGCGCCGGAGGATGAGCGATACGTGAGCGAACTGCGGGGCTTCAAAGCCCAATGCCTTGTAGATGACCAGCTGGCGCGGCGTGTTGGACAAGTGTTCTTCCGCACGGATGACGTGGGTGATGTGCATGAGGGCATCGTCGAGGACGACGCAGTAGTTATAGACCGGGATGCCGTCGGATTTGACGATGACGAAGTCGCCGACGTTGTTGGAATCGAAGGATACGTGACCGCGGACGAGGTCGTCCAGTTCAATCGTTTCGTTCTTCGGCGTCTTGATGCGGATGACGTGGGGACGGCCTTCCTTGAGGTACTGTTCGACCGTTTCTTTGGGCAGGTCAGCGCATTTGCCGGAGTAGACCGGCGTTTCCCCTTTGGCCAGCTGAGCCTGTTTTTCCGCTTCCAGTTCTTCCGGCGTGCAGAAGCAGTAGTAGGCCTTGCCTTCGGCCAAGAGCTTTTCCGTATATTTCTGATAAATGCCCAGGCGTTCAGTCTGGCGGTACGGGCCATCGGGACCGCCGACGTCGATGCCTTCATCCCAGGTGATGCCCAGCCATTTCAGGGCTTCCTTGATGTTTTCTTCCGATTCCGACGTCGAACGCTTGCGGTCCGTATCTTCGATGCGGACGACGAACTTACCGTGGTTGTGCTTGGCAACGAGGTAGTTGAACAGTGCCGAACGGGCACCGCCGATGTGGAACGGGCCTGTCGGGCTCGGAGCAAAACGAACGCGTACTTCCTGTGACATAAAAAATTCCTCCTAAAGACTATATATATGTATTATTGATAGCTAAGGACCATGGCTGCCGCCTGGGCGGCCATGCCTTCTTCCCGGCCGACGAACCCCAGTTTCTCTGTCGTCGTCGCCTTGACGGAGACAGCAGTCTTGGGGATACGCAGGGCCTCGGCAATATTAGCGATCATCTGCGGCACATAGGGCTTGATTTTAGGCCGTTGTGCCAATAAGGTCACGTCGAGGTTGACGATGCGGCAGCATTTCTCCCGCAGCAGATGGCGGACCTTTTCCAAGAGGACCAGGCTGGAAATATCCTTGAAGGCCTGGTCCGTATCGGGAAAATACGTCCCGATATCGCGGAGCCCGGCGGCTCCCAGCAGGGCGTCCATGATGGCGTGGATGACGACGTCGGCATCGGAATGGCCATCGAGGCCCCGTTCAAAGGGAATCTCGACGCCGCCCAGGACCAGGCGCCGCCCTTCTTTCAGGCGGTGGACGTCATAGCCCGTACCGATGCGCTGGACTTCCCTCCCCTTCATGTACAGGGACAGGATGGGAATGTCGTCGCGCGTCGTCACCTTGCGGTTCTTCTCGCTCCCTTCGAGGATGACCACGGGTATACCCAGGGCTTCGACGAGGGATGCGTCATCTGTCGCCTGGATGTCCTCGGTCCGGGCGTGCTCATGGGCTTCCATGAGCAGGTCGCGGTGAAAGATCTGCGGCGTCTGGGCGGCGACCAGGCGGCTGCGGTTCAGCGTATGGAGCCGGCCGTCGTCGCCGCGGACCTTGACCGTATCCTTGAGAGGGATGCCGTAAATGGCAGCTCGGGCCGTTTCCATCATGGCCGCGCCCTGGTCATACCAGTCCGGGCCGGCAAAAGGCCGGGCGCCGTCGTGGACCATGACCACATCCACGTCGCGGCTGACGGCCATGAGGCCGTTGTAGACCGAATCTTCCCGTTCGGCGCCGCCCAGGGCGTAGCGTACGGGCTGGATAGGATGGAGGTCATCGACGAGGCGGCGGATTTCCTTCTCATCGACGCGGGAATGGACGATGACCACTTCACTGACCGACCGGGCCGCGAAAATGTGGCGCAGCGTATGGGTCAGGACAGGCTCGCCGCACAAGGGATAGAAGAGCTTGTTCCGCTCGTAGCTGAAGCGGCTCCCTGTGCCGGCCGCTACGACGATGACAGATACTTTCACACATTTCACCTACTCATTTGCAATCTTAACGAATATCATGCGCCCAGCCGACGTCTGCAGGACAGACGTCACCGTAACGGGCACAGTAGAACCGATGTATTTCTGGCCATCTTCGACGACGATCATCGTGCCGTCATCGAGATAGGCGACGCCCTGGTTCTCTTCCTTGCCGGCCTTGACGATGAGGACGTTCATGTGTTCCCCAGGGATGCGGGCCGGTTTCAGGGCATTGGCCAGGTCGTTGATGTTGAGGACGGCCACGCCCTGGAGGGCGGCGACTTTATTCAGGTTATAGTCGTTAGTGACGACTTTGGCATTGATCTTGCGGCCCAGGCGGACGAGCTTGGAATCGACGCCCTGGACGTCGTCGAAATCGTCGTTGATGATGCGGACTTCGACGTAATTATCTTCCTGCATCTGTTTCAGGATATCCAGGCCGCGGCGGCCCTTATTGCGCTTCAACAGGTCCGACGAATCAGCGATGAGCTGCAATTCTTCCAGGACGAAGACCGGCACCAGCAGCGGCCCTTCCAGGAAGCCGGTACTGCAAATCTCGGCGATGCGGCCGTCGATGATGGCACTCGTATCGAGGAGCTTGCCGGAAAATTCCATGTCCTTATGCTTGCTGCCGTGATCCTTGCCGGACTTGCCCAGGCGCAGATTGCCTGCCAGGGCGATGATTTCGCTCTTCTTGCGGATGGCGATGCTCATGCCGGCGTAGCCGAAGACGATGCTGAAGACGATAGGCCCGTAGGCCCCGATGATCGGCAGGCGTGCGAACGCTAGGCCAATTAAATTCGCAATGATAAGTCCAAAAAGCAACCCCAGCGTCCCGACGATGATGTCCTGGCTCTCGAAATCATTCAGGCCCGATTCGATGCGGTGAATCGCTGCCCAGATGAGGCGCAGCACGAACGGCGAAATCCCATAGCCCACCAGGCCCCGACGATGATGCCGACGATATAGGCTACGATGGTGATGATAGTCGTACCGAAAATACTGCCGTGGAAAAATTCCCCTTCGATTTCGGCACTGATGAAGGGCGTCGTAATCACCTGGTCGGCAATCATGACGAAGATGACGGCCATAATCAGGACGATGACACCTTTTATGATGTTATCGGCCACATTGCGGCCATTGAACTTCTTCGATTTCGGCCCATCATGATTCGATTCATATTTATCTTCCATAGAGTAAAAAAACACCTCCCCTTTGTATATACTTCTATAACTATACTAGTTTACCACATTTCCCGTCAATGTACCACAGGTGGCGTGTAAAGTTTTTGTGTAGGCCTGTTTATAACACCTTGCACTAGTAAATCATAAATTAGTAAGTTACGATTTACTAATTTACGATTTACTAAATAATGACTCACTCACACAGATACCGATAGAGCTTATCCTCAACAGGCTTGTCCAAAAGGAACTGGAAATTGACGATAGGCAGCTGCTGCCCTTTGCCATCGGCAATCGTCGTTTCGACAGGATCGCCTAATACCGTCAAATCTCCCATGTAATAGAAGTCGGAGCCTTCGGCATCGCTCTTTTTTACAAACAGCAGTTTCCGCGTGTGCTCATTGCAAATCGCCGGAATCTGCGACGACGTCAGGTGAATCCGAGCCCGCGTCATCCAGCTGAACTGCTGTGGCGAGACGAACTGGTCTTCGTACTTCGTATTGGCCGAAATGTCGTCACGTTTCTCATAGGTGACGAAAATAGGACACGTAGCCCCGACAATCTGATAGCCATTGAGCGTGCCTTCGCGATTCGTCTCATAATTGAGAATACGCGATACGTCTTTACGGGAATAGCGGCCGTAGCGGACAAAGCCTTTAATGATTTCCGGTTCGTCGTGGACGTAGAGGCTTTCAAAACGATAGGTCCCATAGTCGAGGATATCTTGAACATAGCACTGAAATTCTTTATTTTCTTTCAAATCGTTCCAATAAGGAGTCGCTGTATAAGCATGATTTTCAAAGGAAATGAGCGGCTGTCCGCCGTATTTTTTTCTGGCCGTTTTAGTAAAAAATTGCAAATCCAGCAGGCGGGCCACGCTTTCCATCGTTTCCGCAGACGGCAGGAAATGGTATGTTTCGTTCATTTCCTTAGCCAGGGCCGCCGTAGACCAGGAATCTTCTGTCAGCAAATGGCGCAAGACCAGCAATTCTTCTATCCGTTTGCCATTGGCCAGTTCCAGGCTCATCATCTTCAGCACAGCCCGATGCGATGCGTTCAGCGTCGAGTTATAAGGCTCCATGTATTGAACAAATTCAAAAAAAGACTCTTTCTTAGCGACGAACAGCGCCGGATCCTTGTCGCCAAAGCGGACAAAATCCATCATCATGGGCTGGCGGCCCAGGCGATAGGCCATATTACGATATGATTCTTTCAAATCCCGCAGGTCTGCCAAAGCACTTTTGGCATCAATAGCCGCGTAAATTCGTTCTTTGGCGATATCGTCAAAATGAACCGACGTCGGTCCCGGCAGAAAATTGACCTGCATGAGGCGGCGGACAAAATCCTTATCATACGTCCGGTCGCCAAACAGGGCGATGGGAAGTAAAAAGTTATTTTCATAGTTGCCAATGAAATCGAGCACTTCTAAATAGCGCTTATGCGGATATTTGCGAAGCCCCCGGCCTAACTGCTGCACAAAGACGATAGCCGACGTTGTCGGTCGCAGCATGATGACCTGATTGACCTGGGGAATGTCGACGCCTTCATTGAAAATATCACAAGTGAAAATGTAATCGAGATACTGCGGGTCTTCGGCAGCTTTCGCCTCTAAATGACGAATCGCTTCACTCCGTTCGCTTTCGCGCGACGCGCCCGTCAAGGCGATTGCCCGTTTCCCATGCTGGCGAAACGCTTCAGCCAAGGCCTGCGCTTCTTCTACATTGCGGCAAAAGACGAGGCCTTTGATGCGGTCGGCATCACTGCCATACAAATCGGCATAATATAATATATGTTTTATACGTTCTTCGCAAGTCAAGAGAGCAAAATCGCTTTTATCGTCCAACACGTTGCCATTGACGGTAATCTCGCTGATGCCGTGGTAGTGAAAAGGAACGAGCATATTTTCTTCCAAGGCGTCGTGCAAGCGGATTTCATAAGCAATATGATGATGGAACAAAGCATAAATATCGAAATCATCGGACCGTTCCGGTGTCGCCGTCATACCTAACAGAAATTTGGGCCGAAAATAGCCAATGACCTTTTGGTACGTCGCGGCTCCGCCATGATGCACTTCGTCGATGACAATATAGTCAAAAGCATCGGGCGCAAAGGTATGGAGTATTTCATCCTGGGCCAAGGTCTGAATGGTCGCAAAAATATAGGGCTTATCCATTTCTTTATCGTGCCCTGTCAGCAGCCCCGTATCGGCTGGATTAATGCCAATCCGGACGTAACTGTCCCGTGCACTTTTGACGATGAGCTCCCGATGGACGACAAAGAGAAACCGCCGGGGATGCGTTTTTAAGACATCAAAGGCCGACAAATAGGTTTTCCCCGTCCCAGTCGCTGAAATGAGCAGCCCCCGGTCCTGACCATCGTCGCGCAACTTTTGAATCCCCGCTAAAGCCGCTTTTTGCATGGCGTTCGGCTGGATTTTATGAAAAGGAACATACACGGACTGCCGTTTCGGTTTATTGTGCGTGTACACAGACTCATAAGCCTGAATCCACGCTTCATCGACGACTTCCGCCGTATCCCACAAGGCATCAAATTCTTCCTTGGTCTGCCTGATGAGCGAGCCGTTTTCTGCCGATGTAAAGAACACATTCCATTCCTGATTGTGCGTCAAGGCATTGGCCGTCATGTTACTGCTGCCAATGACCATGGTATAATTTTCCGGCCCTGCCTGGGAACGATGAAAGAGATAGCCTTTGGCGTGAAAAGCCCGTTCTTCCGTTACCATGCGCAATTCGACATTGGGAAACTTCAACAATTCCCGCAATGCACCGGGTTCCGTAAAGTTCAAATACTGAGAGGCTAAAATCTTCCCCGTCGCCGTCCGGTTCTGAATGAGCGCATCCTTCAGACAGGCAATCCCGCTTTTCGTCAAAAAGGCAACGGAAAACAAGAAGGAATCACAAACGTACAACTGTGACAAAATCGTATCGAGGACCTTGCGCTTTTTATCCCTATTGTTGGTCAGAATTTTCGGAACATACCGTTGGTCCGCTTCCACCGTATAATCAATGAAACCTTCGCGCAAACACTGCTCCAAAGCCCCATATTCCCCCATGGCTATCGCCTACTTTCCAGAAAGCTTTTTCATGATAGGCACATCTGCCGGTGCCCAGTCCAGCGTCGGCATGTCTTCAGGAGCCATCCATTTCGCATCGACGTGTTCTTTGCGGACAAAATCGGGCTTGTCCAAATGGCAGTAAAAGGCGTACATGGTCATGGAAAAATCAGGATAATCATGATGGACCGTCATGTACAAATCTGATTCTTTGACAGATACATGGACATCCATTTCTTCCCGCAGTTCCCGTTCAATGGCCGTATGCTTGGCTTCGCCCGGTTCAATCTTGCCACCGGGAAACTCGTATTTGAAACTGACATAGTCAAATTTTCCCTGGCCCCGTTCCATACAAAGAATTTTCCCATCATACTCCAAAATCGCGGCTACCACTTCTAAATGTTTCATCAAAATTCCCCTTTTCTGCATTGTTTTCTCTATTGTATCACATCCGAATCGCTCCGTATATTTTTACCGTTTCCACATAATTTTTCCCCTTCTTATATAGTGATTTTTCTGATAGTATGCGGCTTCCCTTCTATCCATCGAAAAAAATTTTATCGAATATCTCCAACACAGCTCTCCGTTTTGGCAACCAGCTTGCATCTCCCTACGGTCGATTCCTGCTGTGCCAAAAAGGGTCTTCGCAGGGGAGGCAAAGCCCCTACATGACTACGGCGACTTTCTTTTTTTGAACCTCTCCCGCTTATAGAATCGGGAGATTCTTGAGAAGGTTGCTGTTTAAGTTTCCTCCTGAAATCAGGATAGCCTTATTCTCAAAGGGCTGTCCAAAAGCCCTTTACACAGTCCCTCGAAATCGAAGTTCTGCTTACTTTTACGGAGTATATTGGCGGCTCCGTTGATATCGGCATTGGCCGTCCTTCCATCGGCAAAGCGGTACAAGCCGCGCCGGACTCGTTGTCCACTGAACCTTCCTGTATAGGGGGTATCCGGCTGGTATACGGGAATGTCGTCCAAATCCAGGCAGCTGGCCTGAGAGGTATAGGATTCTTCCTGTTCCAGATAGGTTATCCCATAGCGTTCACACAGCTGTTTCAAGGTACTACGCATATAGCTCAGGCTGATTTGAGTGAAATGCTGATTCGTCACTTTGCCCAGCTTTAGTCCTCGTTTGAAATCGCGATTATAGCCGCAGACAAGGATCCCTATCTGATGACGGATGCAAAAATCGAGGATATAGCGGGCTGTCTTGCGAAGGATGTCCTGCATCCGGAAATTGCGTTTCTTCGCTAACTGACAGAGCTGGTTCGTCGTCTTCTGGCCCTGCTTGGCGGCAATGCTTTGGAGTCTGGTTTTGCGTTTGTTCCAATACTGGTTGATAGATTTAAGTTTACGACCTC
>NZ_APHY01000011.1 GCF_000417505.1 Megasphaera sp. NM10 | reverse complement strand
TCAGCCTTGTCGAGGAGCTGCCCCGACGGGCCGACGAGGGGAACGCCGTATTCATCTTCCACACCGCCAGGCCCTTCGCCGACGAACATCAGCGGCGACGCACAATCGCCGGAATAGCGCGTCGGTCCGCGATTGCCTTCGTCCCGTAAGTGACAGGCTGTACAGCTCATGAGTTCTGTCAGCCAATCTTTCATCTTTTCATTTTCTTCCATGATACCCCTTCTTTATGCGATAATTAATTTTACTATAACAAGGCGGCCGCCTCTTTTCAAGTCGTCCAGCGGTATTCTAAAAAATACTTTTTACATACTATAGTATGGTATATAATAAAGCTAAATTGACATGAAAATTAAAGAAAGGGGGAAGTGCAGTGAAAATCTCACTCATTCAATTTCCTATCGTCCCCGGCGACAGGCTGGCCAATTTCGACCAGGTCCGGCGCCGCGTCCAACAGGCGGCCAGGGCTGGTTCGGATATGGCCGTGCTGCCTGAATTGTGGGACCTGTCGTTCTACCCGCCTGATGTTTATGACCTGGCCGATGAAGAGGGCCGCCAGGCCCAGGCGTTTTTGCAGGACCTGGCTGCGTCCTGTCATATCCAGCTCATCGGCGGCTCCATTGTCCGCCGTCACGACGGGTGCCTGTACAATACGACGTATATCGTCGATGAAGAGGGGAATCGCGTCTCATCGTATGACAAATGCCATTTATTCACGCCTGGTGGGGAAGAGAAGGTCTTCGCGCCGGGAGATCACTTGAATACTTTCTTCCTGGGCGACATCCCTATGGCGTCGATTACCTGTTATGACCTGCGCTTTGGCGAATGGGTCCGCATGGCGGCCCTGGCCGGTGCCCAGATCCTCTTTGTCCCGGCCGCCTGGCCTCATCCCAGACTGGCTCATTGGCAGATACTCAATCGGGCCCGGGCTATTGAGAACCAGTTCTTCGTCGTCGCCGTCAACAGCTGCGGTACCTGCGGTGACTACCGCTTCTGTGGCCATTCTATGATTATCGACCCGTGGGGCGAAGTGCTGGCCCAAGGAGGAGACGGTGAGGAAATCGTTACCGGCGAAATCGACTTGTCCGTCATTAAAGACATCCGCAGCCGCATCAATGTCTTTCGCGACCGGCGGCCTGAGTTATATCATTTAGAAGGGAAGCGGTAACGTGGAAGGCGTATTGCACGGTTTACAAGGCATTTTTGAAGTCCTCTTCATCATTTCCATCGGCTTCATCTTGGCCAAGAAAGGCTGGTTCGGGCCGGACATGAGCGCTGTCTTTACCAAACTGGTCATGAAGATAAGCCTGCCCTTATACATGCTCTGCCAGCTGGAAAAGGACTTTACCCATGATTCGCTGCTCCGCATCGCGCCGGACCTGCTCCTGCCCTTTGCGTCAATCCTTTTGGCCTATGCCGTCGGCCGCATAGCGGCCAAAGTCCTGCACATCCGCCAGGACCGGCAGGGCGTCTTCATCACTTGTTTTTTCATTGCCAATACCATCTTCATCGGCCTGCCCGTCAACCTGGCCCTGTTCGGGACGCAGAGCGTGCCGTCGGTCATGCTCTATTACATGGCCAACACGACCATGTTCTGGACCCTCGGCGTCTACCATATCGTCAACGACAGTCTGGGCGGCAAGGGGAATATGCCCTTGTTTTCCCTGCAGACCCTGAAGAAAGTCTTTTCGCCGCCGCTCCTGGGCTTTTTGGCTGGCCTGGTCCTGATTATGGCCAATATCAAGCTGCCTGATTTCCTGCTGACGTCGTTCCAATACGTTGGCAATATGGCGACGCCGCTGTCGCTCATGGTCATCGGCATTGAAATGACGGGCATTTCTCTGGCGTCGGTCCGCTGGGACCGGGACATCATCGGCGCCCTCGTCGGCCGCTTCCTGGTCTGTCCGGCCTGCGTCCTGGTGCTCCTGCCCTTCATCCCGGTCACGCCCATGTCGGCCCAGGTCTTTACTATGCAGGCCAGTATGCCGGCCATGACCCAGATGACAGTCGTCGCCAAGTCCGTCGGCGCCGATGTCCGTTATTCGACGGAAGTCAGCTTTATCACCGTCGTCATGGGCATCGTCATCATTCCCTTATATATGTTTATCATTGGATAGAAGGAGTTTTTTTAGAAAATGAATACCCTCGAAGATTTGAAGAAAGCTTTGAAAGCCCATGAAGCCCAGGCTTTTCAGCTCAACTATACCATTGCTGACGACCCGGAGCTGTCCGGTGAAGAATATCATGCCTGCCGGCACTACGTCGATTTGTGCCGTTCTTTGGGCATGGAAGTGGAAGAACAGTTCACCGGTCAGCCGACGGCTTTCCGAGCCATCGCTCATCGGGCCGATAAACCCGTCTTCAAGATGGCCCTTTTGGCGGAATATGATGCCCTGCCCGGCGTCGGCCACGGCTGCGGCCATTCGGCCAATGGTGCCATGAGCTTCCTGGCCGCTGCGGCCTTAAAGGATTTGAAGGATCTGCCTGTCGACGTCGACCTCATCGGCACACCGGACGAAGAACTGCGCGGCGGCAAGGTCATCATGTGCGACCAGGGCGTCTTCAAGGACTATGATTTCGCCGTCATGGTCCACGTGTCGCCGACCCGGACCAATGCCAATTCCCATTTCCTGGCCCTCGACGACTACCGCATTGCCTTCCACGGCCAGACGGCTCACGCCGCCGGTGAACCCTGGAACGGCCGCAATGCCCTGAATGGGGCCATGCTGGCCCTGCACGCCGTCGATATGCTGCGCCAGCACGTCCGGCCGGAAACGCGAATCGGCTCGTATATCGTAAACGGTGGGGCCGCCTCCAACGTCGTCCCCGATTACGCCGAAGTCGAATGTTGTATCCGCCACAGCGAACGGGAATATCTCGATACCGTCGTGGCCAAGGTCATGAACTGCTTCAAAGGGGCGGCCATTGCTACGGAAACGACATATGACGTCACCCAAATGGGCTGCAAATTCGATAACATGGTCTGGAATGAAGCGGCGACGAAAGCGTCGGAACAGGTCCTCCAGGCCATGGGGATCCCTTACGAAGAACCAAAGGATTGCGGCAGCTCCGACGTCGGCAACGTCAGCCATCAGTGCCCGGCCGTCCACGTCCACCTGGCCTTGGGCGACGTCCCCATGCCGGAACACTCGACGGACATCGCCAATGCCGTCAAGGCCAGGACCATCGAACCGACCATCGTCAAAGGCGCCGAAATCATGGCACGCCTGGCCCTGCTCTTCGCCCAGGACACGGCCCTGCGCCAGCAGATGAAAGATGAGTTCACGGCGAAGAGCCTCTCCTGATAGAGGTAGTTTGTAGGGGCTCGCACATGCCTTTTCAGCCTGTCAGGTCATGACTGCAAGGAATGGCAAGACGGCTGCTGAAACGGACCGCTGTAGAGGGCGAGCCCGTTAGGTATATGTGAAATACTTGGAAAACGGATTTGCGTGAACGGGTCGCCCACGTGGCGACCCCTACAGAAAAAAGGAGCTGTCGCGATGCGACAGCTCCTTTTTTCACGCTCTATATATTCAGTTTCAGGTATACCTTAGAAGACACCTTGTGCCAGCATAGCGTCGGCGACGCGTTCGAACCCGGCGATATTGGCACCGGCTACGAGGTTGTGGCCCAGGCCGTTGCGGGCAGCTGCGTCTTTGCAGTTCTGGTAAATGGTGTTCATGATTTCGTGGAGACGGTCATCGACTTCCTTGGCAGTCCATACCAGGCGTTCGCTGTTCTGGCTCATTTCCAGGGCCGATGTAGCGACACCGCCGGCGTTGACGGCTTTCGACGGAGCGACGATGATGTCTTTCTGATCGAGTAAGAATTTCAGGGCATCGTTGGTCGTCGGCATATTGGCGACTTCGATGTAGTAGCGGATCTTGTTGGCAGCAATCTGTTTAGCCTGTTCCATATGGACGTCGTTCTGCATAGCCGACGGCATGACGATATCGACTTTGCGGCCCCACGGTTTTTCGCCCGGGAAGAATTCGACGCCGAATTTATCGGCATAGTCCTGGACGCGGTTGCGGCCGCTGTTGCGCATTTCGACGATGTAGTCGATCTTTTCCTGCGTAGCGACGCCGTCCGGGTCATAGATGTAGCCGTCCGGACCGGAGAGGGTAACGACTTTGGCACCCAGTTCCGTAGCTTTCTTGCAGATGCCCCAGGTTACGTTGCCGAAGCCGGCAGCGGCGATAGTCTTGCCTTTGATGTCCTGGCCGTCGTCTTTGAGAACGTTTTCCAGGAAGTATACGGCGCCGTAGCCCGTAGCTTCCGGACGGATGCGGGAACCGCCGAAGCTGAAGCCTTTGCCCGTGAGGACACCGTTTTCGAAGCAGCCTTTCAGGCGGCGGTATTCGCCGAAGAGGTAGCCGATTTCACGGCCGCCGACACCCATGTCCCCAGCCGGTACGTCGACATCGGGACCGATGTAGCGATAGAGAGCCTGCATGTAGCTCTGGCAGAAACGCATGATTTCAGCGTCGGACTTGCTCGTCGGGTCGAAGTCAGCCCCGCCTTTGGCGCCGCCGATAGGCAGGCCGGTCAGTGCGTTCTTGAAAATCTGTTCAAAGCCCAGGAATTTGATGATGCCTGAGTATACGTTCTTCTGGAAACGAAGGCCGCCTTTGTAGGGCCCGATAGCGCCGTTGAACTGGAAGCGGTAGCCCGTGTTGGTGTGGTATTTGCCTGCATCATCCTGCCAGACGACGCGGAATGTGAATTGCCGTTCCGGTTCGACGAGACGGTTGAGGAGGTCGAACTTTTCATATTCCGGGTGGCGTTCGACGACAGGGTCCAGGGAGCTGAAGACTTCTTCGACGGTCTGGACGAATTCCGGTTCGTTTGCGTGTTTCGTGCGTACATTTTCAATGACAGATTCCAAATACTTATTCATATGTAATCACCTCATTTAAAATTAATTATACCTAAAACTGATTTCTACAATTACATAATAGCATGTTTTTCCGTCCTTGCAAATACCACAATGAGGAAAAGATTTTTCCATGATGGCACTGCATTGCCACTATGTGAAAGAGGACGTCAAAATTCAAGGATTTTTAAGGTATAAGATAAACGTTATAGTAAGTTAAAGGGAGGTATTCGTTAAAAATAATTGCAATATAAATCAAAATCATGGTATAAATAGAACTATACTTATTGAGGAAGAAGGGGGAAGACGGCCCTTTGTCTTTTGCTGGAGGAATAATTGTATACACCGGTTAAACAAAATGGAGAGGAAGGTGACGAAAATCAGAAAAAGAACCTAGTCACCCTGACAATGATGATATACAATAGAAAGTAAATAAGCCATACAACATATACTATATAAGAAAGAGAGGTACGCAACATGGAAACGTACGATACCTATTCCCCGGAATATTTGCGCTATTTGGAGCTCCTGTCCAAGGAGTATCCCACGCAGGCGGCGACGTTCACGGAAATCATCAATCTGCAGGCCATCGTCAACCTGCCGAAAGGGACAGAACACTTCATGAGTGACCTGCACGGTGAATACGAAGCCTTCTATCACATCCTCAACAACTGCTCCGGCGTCATCCGCGAAAAAGTGGAAATGATTTTTTCTGACAAGATGAGCAAGGCCGAACAGGACGACTTGCTGACTCTTATTTATTATCCTAAGGAAAAGCTGAACATGCTCTACCGCGAAGGCAAGGTCAACGATGACTGGGCCCGGACGACGCTGGAACGGATGATCGACCTGGCCAAGCTCTTGTCGTCGAAATATACGCGGTCGAAAGTCCGTAAAGCCATGCCGGAAGTCTTCCGCTTCGTTATCGATGAACTCTTGCACGCCCAGCCCGATGAAGACCAGAACCAGCTGGTCTATCACATGAAGATTCTCGACACCATCTTGGAAACGGGAAGTACGCGCCAATTCATTTACGCTTTGGCCAATCTCATCAAACGGCTGGCCGTCGACCACCTGCACATCATCGGCGATATCTACGACCGCGGCGCTCATGCCGACAAGATCATGGACACGCTCATGCATCATCATTCTCTGGACATCCAGTGGGGCAACCACGACGTCCTCTGGATGGGTGCTGCTGCCGGCAACGCGGCCTGCATCGCCAATGTCCTGCGCAATAACATCCGTTACCATAATATGGAAATATTAGAAAGCGGCTATGGCATCAGCCTTCGGCCCTTTGCCCTCTTTGCCTTGCAGACGTATAAAGAGGACGACGGCATTGAGCCCATGGTCAAGGCCATCAACGTCATCGTGGCCAAGCTGGAAGGTCAGACCATTTACCGCCATCCCGACTACAATATGGACGACCGCCTGCTGTTCCACAAGATTGATTGGGAAAAAGGCGTCATCACTCTCGATGGCAAGACGTATGAATTGAAGACCAAGGACTTCCCGACGGTCAATCCCCAGGACCCGTACACGCTGTCGCCGGAAGAACACCAGCTCATGAACGACATCCAGGCCGAATTTACCGAAAGCGAACGCCTGCAGCGCCACATCCGCTTCCTCTACAGCCACGGCTCGTTATACCGCTGCATGAATAACAACCTCCTGTTCCACGGCGGCCTGCCCCTCAACCAAGACGGCAGCTTTAAGGAAATCTACCTCGACGGTAAGCCGTATAAGGGCAAAGCCTTCATGGATAAGGCGGAACACCTCATCCGCCGGGCTTATGACCAGCGCGATACTGACAGCCTGGACTATATGTGGTACCTCTGGTGCGGTGCCGATTCCCCTGTATCCGGCCGCATCGTCAAGACTTTTGAACGGAGTTACATCATAGACGAATCGACGTGGAAAGAACCGCAGAATGCCTACTACCGCCTGAATCGCGATAAAGACGAATGCATCAAGATCCTCCACGAATTCGGCATCGACTCGCCTCAGGGACACATCATCAACGGCCATACGCCGGTCAAGGTCAAGAAAGGCGAAAGCCCTATCAGGGCGGAAGGCAAGGAAATCTGCATCGACGGCGGTTTCTGCAAGGCCTACCAGGGGTCGACGGGCATTGCCGGCTACACGCTCATCTTCAACTCCCACGGCATACGCATCAAATCTCACTACCCCTTTGAAGATGTCTACCAGGCGTTGATGAACAACGTCGACATCGATTCCGAATCGACACAGGTCGAACTGGAACCGAAGCGCGTCATGATCGGCGACACGGATAACGGCAAGAAACTCCTCCAGATGATCCACGACCTGAAGGCCCTGCTGGAAGCCTACCGCCAGGGCGTCATCCTCGAACGCCGTCCGAACCCGTAGGGGCCGTCCCAAAGGGCGGCCCGCCCGGTTTTAAGTTTGCAGTTTTTAGTTTGCAGCAAAGCGTAAATAATTTAAAGCCATCTTCTACAAACTACAAACTCTATACTACAAGCTATAAAGAAAAAATCCGTGCATGATATTAGAAATATTCGTGTGACATCACCCAATCAAGGAGAAAATATGAAACGAGAATCGTTAAGCGGACTGTTACTCATTGCCTGTGCGATACTTGCCATGGCCATCTCTAATTCTCCCTTCGGTCCCGCTTATGAACGCTGGCTCCAGGCCCCGCTGCCGGCAGGGACGCACATGTCCCTGCTGCACTGGGTCAATGACGCCGTCATGGCGCTGTTCTTCTTTGTCGTCGGCGCCGAAGTGAAGCGGGAATTCCTCTATGGAGAACTGAAGTCCCGGTCGGCAGCGATGCTGCCCATGGCTGCGGCCTTAGGCGGCATGCTCGTGCCGGCTGCGATTTATGGCCTGTGCAATGCCGGCCTGCCGACGGCTGGTGGCTGGGGCATCCCCATGGCGACGGACATCGCCTTTTCCCTGGGCGTCCTGTCCCTGGCGGCTCCGAAAGCGCCGCGCAGCCTCGTCGTCTTTTTGACGGCCCTGGCCATCGTCGATGATCTCGGCGGTATCGTCGTCATCGCTGTCTTTTATGCCGGTTCCCTCAACCTTCCGGTCCTGGCCGGCGGCCTCATCGTCTGGCTGCTGATGCTGGCTGGGTGCCGCAGGAATTGGCAATCAGCCTGGTTTTACGCTGTGGGAGGTATCCTCATCTGGCTGGCCTTCTTCTACGGCGGTATCCATCCGACCATGGCCGGCGTCCTCACGGGCTTCGCCATGCCGGCCGTGCCCGGCAAGGATGGAAGGGAAGGCTTGCTGCTGCGGGCAGAACACGCCCTGACGCCTGTCTCGGCTTTCGTCATCATGCCCGTCTTCGCCCTGGCCAACGCCGGCATCCGCCTCGACCTGAGCGGCCTGACCGGCCTGGCGTCGGCACCGGGACTGGGCGTCCTGGCTGGCCTGGTCCTGGGCAAGCCCATCGGCATCGGCCTGGCCGTCTGGCTGTTGACGGCCTTGAAAAAAGCGTCCCTGCCAGAAGGGCTGACGATGAAACACTTCTGGGCCGTCGGCCTCCTGGCCGGTATCGGCTTCACCATGTCCCTGTTCATCGCCGGCCTGGCCTTTCCCGGCAGTCCGGTCCTGATGACGGCCAAGACCGCCATCATCGCCGCGTCCCTCACGGCGGCCATCCTCGGCGGCTTCCTGGTCAACCGCGTAAGCCGATAGCCTTCCTGTAATTATCGGTAGGGGGCTCACACGTGGCGAGCCCGCCGCGAATAGTCAGCCATATACCAAGCGGGCCAATGTGGCGTGGTTTTGCGGCCTGCGGCCTGCGGTCTGCGAACAGCGGGCGCCTTTGGCGCCCATCATTGACGTAATACGTTCATGTCGTTATAATGAAGAGTAACTTATCATTTTTTATACAAAAGGAGCGAATTCGATGAATATTATTGATGAATTGTCTTGGCGCGGTGCCGTCAATCAGATGACAGATGAAGAAGGGTTGCGTAAGCTCACGGAAGAAAAGAGCATTTCCCTCTATTGCGGTGTCGACCCGACGGGTGACAGCATGCATATCGGCCACTTGATTCCGTTCATGATGCTTAAACGCTTTGCCAATGCCGGCCATCATCCGTATGTCGTTATTGGCGGCGGTACCGGTGCAATCGGTGACCCGAGCGGCCGCAAGACGGAACGCCAGCTCCAGACTCTCGATAAAATCAAGGCCAATGCCGAAAAATTGAAGGCTCAGTTCATGCATCTTTTCGGCGATTCGGAAAACATCACCTTCGTCAATAACTATGACTGGCTCAGCCAGATCAGCCTCCTCGATTTCCTCCGCGATTATGGCAAACTGTTCAGCGTCAACATCATGCTCAGCAAGGAAGTCGTTGCCAGCCGTCTGGAAGCAGGCATTTCCTTTACGGAATTTTCCTACCAGATTCTCCAGTCCATCGACTTTGAACACCTCTTTTCCCATAACGACGTCCAGCTGCAGATCGGCGGCGCCGACCAGTGGGGCAACATCACGGCCGGTATCGACACGATCCGCAAGATGCACGGCAGCGATGCCAAAGCCTATGGCCTGACCATTCCCCTCATGCTGAAATCTGACGGCACCAAGTTCGGCAAGACCGCCGGCGGCGCTGTCTGGCTCGACCCGGAAAAGACATCACCCTTTGAATTCTATCAGTTCTGGCTCAACCAGGATGATGCGGACGTCGTCAAATACTTGAAATACTTCACCTTTCTCAGCAAGGAAGAAATCGACGCCCTGGCCGAATCGGTCGAAAAAGAACCGGAAAAACGACTGGCCCAGCGCCGCCTGGCTGAAGAAGTCACGACTTTCGTCCACAGCCCGGAAGCCCTGAAGGAAGCCCAGAACATCACGGAAGCCCTGTACCACGGCAGCATCGCCGACCTGTCGGAAAGCGAATTGGAACAGGCCTTCGGCAAGATGCCGACTGTCGACGTTTCCAGCGAAGATAAAGACGTCGTCAACTGGCTCGTCGATTCCCAGATTTACAAATCGAAACGCCAGGCCCGCGAAGACATCACCCACGGTGCGGTCACCATCAACGGCGTCAAAGTCACGTCCCTCGACGAAATCGTCAAACCTCACAAGAATTCCAACGGCAAGTTCGTCATCGTTCGCAAAGGGAAGAAGAAATATACTTTGGCCCGGGTTCATCAGTAAGGGTAGATTTTAGAAAATTGTTAAAATAGAATATTGACAGAAGTGCTTTGCTATGCTATAATAACTCATTGCAAAATGTTCAATTGATATTATGAGATACATGGAGGAAGCGCTTCCGGTGAGCAAAAAATTAAGCAAGGTTCAAATCGTCTGAGAGCCTTGCTTTTTTGTCGCTTTACACGGCGCTGTACAACGCTATCATAATGATTTACTTTTTATAAGGGGTGAAGAATCAGCATGTTCAAACCTGTACAAGTAGGGAAAAGGACTCGATACACGTATGCTAAGATTAACGAGGTCTTGAAAATGCCTCATTTGTTGGATTTACAGAATAAATCCTACGAATGGTTCCTGGAAAAGGGACTGAAAGATATCTTCAAAGACATTTCTCCCATCGAAGATGCATCGGGTAACCTGTCTTTATCCTTCGAGAATTTTAAATTAGGGGAACCGAAGTACGACATTCGTGAATGTAAGGAACGCGATACGACATACGCCGCACCGCTCCGCGTCCAGATCCGTCTTGTCAACCACGAAACAGGTGAAATCAAGGACCAGGAAGTATTCATGGGTGATTTCCCACTGATTACCGATACAGGTACCTTCATTATCAATGGGGCAGAACGCGTTATCGTCAGCCAGCTCGTCCGTTCTCCGGGCGTCTACTATGGCCACGAAATCGACCCGATGGGCATCCGCCTGTACAATTCGACGGTCATTCCGAACCGTGGTGCCTGGATCGAATTGGAAACAGACGCCAACGACATCGTCTATGCCCGTATCGACCGCAACCGCAAGATTCCTGTCACGGTCCTCATCCGCGCGCTGGGCTGGTCGTCGAACGCCGACATCCTCAAACTCTTCTTCGACGATAAACGCCTGAAGGCTACGTTTGAAAAAGATACGACGGAAAATCAGGACGAAGCCCTCGTTGAAATCTATAAGAAACTCCGCCCCGGTGAACCGCCGACCGTTGAAAGTGCCCGCAATCTCTTTGAAGGCCTCTTCTTCGACCCGCGCCGTTATGATATGGCCCGCGTTGGCCGTTACAAAGCCGGCAAGAAACTCGGCTGGGAACGCCGCCTCTTTGGCCTGACCTTGCACGAACCGATCGTCAACCCGGAAACAGGGGAAGTCATCGTCGATGCCCATACGGAAATCGGCTCGGCTGAAGTTGAAAGGATCCGCGAAAGCGGCGTCTTCCATCGCGAAATCGCCGACGGTGCGCCCGCCGGTGACGGCGGCGGCCTCGTCGAAGCCTTCGTCGAAAAAACGGACGGCTCGGTCTACAAGATCATCTGCAACAACAGCGACCTTCCGTATGACCACCGCACGATTACCCGCGAAGACATCATCGCCCACATCAGCTATCTTCTCAACCTCATGGACGGCTTCGGAACTGTCGATGACATCGACCATCTGGGCAACCGCCGCCTGCGCTGCGTCGGCGAACTCCTGCAGAACCAGTTCCGCATCGGCCTGACCCGTATGGAACGCGTCGTCCGCGAACGCATGACCATCCAGGATGCCGAAAGCATTACGCCTCAGGTCTTGATCAACATCCGTCCTGTCGTCGCTGCTATCAAAGAATTCTTTGGTTCCAGCCAGCTGTCCCAGTTCATGGACCAGACAAACCCGCTGGCAGAAATCACGCACAAACGCCGTCTGAGCGCCCTCGGCCCTGGCGGTCTGTCCCGTGAACGCGCAGGGTTCGAAGTCCGCGACGTCCATCATTCCCACTACGGCCGCATGTGCCCGGTAGAAACGCCTGAAGGCCCGAACATCGGCTTGATTTCGTCCCTGGCCTGCTTCGGTAAAGTCAACGAATTCGGCTTCATCGAAGCCCCGTACCGCCGCGTCGATAAAGAAACGGTCGTCGTTACGGAAGATGTCCACTACATCACGGCTGATGAAGAAGAACAGTACGTCATCGCCCAGGCCAACGAACCGTTGACCGAAGATGGCCATTTCGTCCACGAACGCGTTGCCTGCCGTCACGGTGAAGATACCCGTGAATTCCGGGCTGACCGCGTCGACTTCATGGACGTATCGCCTAAGGAAGTCGTTTCCGTCGGTACATCCATGATCCCCTTCCTGGAAAACGACGATGCCAACCGTGCCCTCATGGGTGCGAACATGCAGCGCCAGGCAGTACCTTTGCTGCGCACACAGGCTCCGCTCGTCGGTACCGGCATGGAATACAAGACGGCTTGTGACTCCGGCGTCTGCGTCCTGGCAAAACACAGCGGCGTCGTATCCCGCGTTACTGGCGACACCATCCAGGTCCGCACGGATTCTGGTTCTGTCGATACATATAAACTCATCAAATTCGTCCGCTCCAACCAGAGTACCTGCATCAACCAGCACCCGTTGGTCTATAAGAACGAAAGGGTCACGGAAGGTCAGCCCCTGGCTGACGGCATGGCTACGGACGGCGGCGAATTAGCTCTTGGTTACAACATCCTCGTAGCCTACATGCCTTGGGAAGGCTATAACTACGAAGACGCCGTTCTCCTCAGTGAAGAACTCCCGAAGAACGACCTCTACACATCCATCCACATCGAAGAATACGAATGTGATGCCCGCGACACGAAACTGGGTTCGGAAGAAATTACCCGTGAAATCCCCAACGTCAGTGAAGAAAGCACGAAGAACCTCGACGAAAACGGCATCATCATGATCGGTGCCGACGTCTTCCCGGGCGACGTCCTGGTCGGCAAAGTCACGCCGAAAGGCGAAACGGAACTGACACCGGAAGAACGCCTGCTGCGCGCCATCTTCGGCGACAAGGAACGCGAAGTCCGCGATACGTCGCTGCGCGTACCTCATGGTGAATCGGGGAAAGTCGTCAACGTCCGCATCTTCTCCCGTGAAAATAACGACGAACTGCCGCCTGGCGTAAACCACCTGGTCCGCGTCTACATCGCCCAGAAACGTAAGATCCACGAAGGCGACAAGATGGCTGGCCGTCACGGCAACAAAGGTGTCGTTTCCCGCGTCATGCGCCAGGAAGATATGCCTTTTCTGCCCGATGGCACGCCGGTCCAGATCGTCCTGAACCCCTTGGGCGTACCGTCTCGTATGAATATCGGTCAGATTTTGGAAACCCACCTTGGCTGGGCTGTCCACGAACTGGGCAAACAGATCAAGGAAATGGATCCGGGCCTGGAAGAAAAACTCCGCGCTGCCGGCTATGATTTCGATAAATACGGCATGCCCAAACCGGACGTCGCCGGTGTCCATATCGCAACACCGGTCTTCGACGGCGCTCAGGCCGAAGACGTCTTTGAAGCCCTGAAGATCGCCGGCCTGCCGGAAGACGGCAAATCCGTCCTCTATGATGGCCGTACAGGGGAACCGATGGACCGCCGCGTCACTGTCGGTTACACGTACTTCCTCAAACTGCATCACCTCGTCGACGACAAGATCCATGCTCGTTCGACAGGCCCGTACTCCCTGGTCACGCAGCAGCCGCTCGGTGGTAAAGCCCAGTTCGGCGGCCAGCGTTTCGGCGAAATGGAAGTCTGGGCTCTGGAAGCGTATGGCGCAGCCTATACCCTCCAGGAAATGCTGACTGTTAAGTCTGACGATGTCGTCGGCCGTGTCAAGGCTTACGAAAAGATCGTCAAAGGTGAAAATATTCCTGAACCGGGCGTACCGGAATCGTTCAAGGTCCTCCTCAAAGAACTCCAGGCCATCGGCCTCGACGTCCAGATCCTGAACGAAGACGGCGAAGAAGTCGTCATCAAGGAACTCGACGATGAAACGGAACCGGAACAGACTGATGAACTCCGCCGCGTCATGGAAGGTGAAAATGGTCCGGAAACACCGGCTGCACCGGCTGAAGACACTCCTGCCGAAGGAGAAGAAGGCGAAGAACAGGAACCCGTCGCCAACGGCGGCGAAGATGACATCATGAGTGCCATGAGCCTCGATGCCGTCGCCGAAGCTGAACAGGCTGACGATGATGAATAACGAGTCGATAGAAGGGAGCGGTATTAGTGCTTGATGTGAATGAATTCGATTCCATGCGGATCGGTCTTGCTTCACCGGAAAAGATCCTCGAATGGTCCCACGGGGAAGTCAAGAAACCAGAAACGATCAATTACCGTACATTGAAACCGGAACGGGATGGGTTGTTCTGCGAACGCATTTTTGGGCCGACAAAGGACTGGGAATGTCACTGCGGCAAATACAAACGTATCCGGTATAAAGGTGTCGTCTGCGACCGCTGCGGCGTCGAAGTCACGCGCGCCAAAGTCCGTCGTGAACGGATGGGCCATATTAAACTGGCTACACCGGTATCTCATATTTGGTATTTTAAAGGCATCCCCAGCCGGATGGGCCTGATCCTCGATATTTCTCCCCGTTCGCTGGAAAAAGTCTTATACTTCGCCTCGTACATCGTCCTCGATCCGGGCGATACGCCGCTTACCAAGCAGCAGCTGATGACGGAAACGGAATATCGTCAGTATCTGGATATGTACGGCGATAAATTCCGCGTCGGCATGGGCGCTGCAGCTGTCAAGGAACTGCTGCAGGGCCTGGACCTGGACCAGCTGGACAAACAGCTCCGCGATGAACTCCGCGATTCGTCGGGCCAGCGCCGCGTCCGCGCTATCCGCCGGCTGGAAGTCGTCGAAGCCTTCCGCCACTCCGGCAACAAACCGGAATGGATGATTATGGATGTCATCCCGGTCATCCCGCCGGAACTGCGCCCGATGGTACAGCTCGACGGCGGCCGCTTCGCTACGTCTGACCTGAACGATCTCTATCGCCGGGTCATCAACCGTAACAACCGCCTGAGCCGCCTCTTGGAACTGGGCGCACCGGACATCATCGTCCGCAACGAAAAACGTATGCTCCAGGAAGCCGTCGATGCCCTCATCGATAACGGCCGCCGCGGCCGTCCGGTCACGGGCCCGGGCAACCGTCCCCTGAAATCCCTGTCGGATATGCTGAAAGGGAAACAGGGCCGTTTCCGCCAGAACTTGCTCGGTAAACGTGTCGACTACTCTGGCCGTTCGGTTATCGTCGTCGGTCCGGAAATGAAGATGCACCAGTGCGGCCTGCCGAAAGAAATGGCCCTGGAACTCTTCAAGCCTTTCGTCATGAAGAAACTTGTCGAAAAAGGCATTGCTACCAATATCAAGAACGCTAAGAAGAAAGTCGAACGCGTCAACAGTGAAGTCTGGGACGTCCTGGAAGACGTCATCAAGGAACATCCTGTCCTCTTGAACCGCGCCCCGACACTGCATCGTCTGGGTATCCAGCTTTCGAACCGATCCTCTGGGAAGGCCGCGCCATCAAACTGCATCCGCTGGTTTGCACGGCATTCAACGCCGACTTTGACGGTGACCAGATGGCCTGCCATCTGCCTCTTTCCGTAGAAGCCCAGTCCGAAGCGCGGACGCTCATGCTTTCGTCTCATAACATCCTGGCTCCGAAAGATGGCAAACCGGTCGCCGTCCCGACACAGGACATGGTCCTCGGTGCTTATTACCTGACCCTGGTCAAACCGGCTGCCAAGGGCGAAGGCAAGATTTTCTCCAACTACGATGAAGTCATGCTCGCTTACGATGCCAAAGTCATCGACATCGAAGCCCTGATCAAGGTCCGCATCCCTGGCCACGGCCTCATCGAAACGACGGCAGGCAAACTGCTCTACAACTATCAGATCTATGAACCACTGCGCCTCTTCCATACGGATAAAGTCATGGTCTTCACGGACCCGAAGGACACGGTCTTCGCCTATGAAAACGGCCTCATCGACTGGTCCCACTTCGTCAAGATCAAAGACGAAGAAGGCCATATCCGCGACTATGGTTTCTCGCAGCTGAAAGAAAAATTCGGTGTCGACCTCACGGCTACGCGCCCCTTGCCGAAGCGTAAGATCGACGAAGCCGCTGTGGCTGAATTCAAGAAAGATAAAGAATATGTCGACGTCAACTGCCTGGGCGTCCTCATGAGCAAGAAACAGATCGGCAAACTCGTCGATGCCTGCTTCCACCTCGTCGGCAATACCAAGACGGCAGAACTTCTGGACAAGATCAAGGCCATCGGCTACCATTACGCCCGCCAGGCCGGTATGTCCATCGCTATTTCTGATATTCAGATCCCGGCAGAAAAATGGGATATCCTCAATGAAGCCGACAAGAAGGTCCAGAACGCCTATGCCATGTATCAGCGCGGCTTGATTACCGAAAACGAACGCTATAACAAGAGCGTCGAAATCTGGACAAAGGCCACTAACGACGTTACGGATGTCATGATGGATAACATGGACCCGTTCAACTCGATCTTCATGATGGCTGACTCCGGCGCTCGAGGCAGCCGTGACCAGATTCGTCAGGTTGCCGGTATGCGTGGCTTGATGGCTGACCCGTCGGGCCGTATCATCGACTTGCCGATCAAAGCGAACTTCCGTGAAGGCCTGTCCGTACTGGACTACTTCACCTCGTCTCACGGCGCCCGTAAAGGCTTGGCCGATACGGCACTGCGTACAGCTGACTCGGGTTATCTGACCCGTCGTCTCGTCGACGTCTCTCAGGACGTCATCGTCCGTGAAGATGACTGCGACGTATTCGGCATCGACCTCGTCCGCGAACGGGCCCGTCTGGCCAGCTCGTGCCGCCAGGCTGTCAACCTCCTGCGCGACAAGCTCATCGGCCGCGTCCTGGCCCGTGATGTAGCGGATCCGGAAACCGGCGACATCGTCTTCCCGGCAGAACATCTCCTGACCAACGACGATATGGATACGGTCATCGAACACCAGATCCCGAAACTCTCCCTCCGCGGCAGCCAGATGGATATCAACGATGACCTGAACCACACCAACGTCATCGAAACGGTTTCCCTCGGTGCTCCGGAAGAAGGTTTCCGCGCAGCTATCCGCAAATCCATGGCGGAAAATATGCTCGGCAAGACTGTCGAAAAAGCCGTCATCGATTCCAACGGCATTGAAATCTGCGCCAAAGGCACGCCGCTCACAGAAGATGCCATCGACCGCATCCTCAACAGCGACGTCGATGAAGTCAAGGTCCGCAACAACGACATCCGCGGCGTCGAAGTCACGGCTATCGTCGAAGACAGCGGCAACGGCGTCATCGAATCGCTGGAAGACCGCATCGAAGGCCGTACGGCTGCCGAAACCCTGGTCAACCCGGAAACGGGCGAAGTCATCGTTGCCCTCAACGAAGAAATCATGGCAGACCAGGCCAAAGAAATTGCAAAATACTATGATAAAGTCCGGATCCGCAGCGTCCTCACCTGCCGCAGCCGTTATGGCGTCTGCGCGAAGTGCTATGGCCGCGACCTCGGTACGGGCGGCAAGGTCAATGTCGGCGAATCGGTCGGCACCATCGCTGCTCAGTCCATCGGTGAACCGGGCACACAGCTGACCATGCGTACCTTCCATACGGGCGGTGTCGCAACGGCCGGCGATATCACCCAGGGTCTTCCTCGTGTCGAAGAATTGTTTGAAGCCCGTAAGCCGAAGGGCAATGCTATCGTCACGGAAATCAGCGGTACCGTATCGATTACCGAAAAAGAAGACCATCACGATATCAACATCGTCCATGTCACTTCCAAGGACGGTGAAGAACGGAGCTACACCATCCCGTTCGGTTCGCACCTCGTCGTACATGAAGGCGACTTCATCGAAAAGGGCAGCCGCATCACGGCCGGCTCCATCAACCCCCACGACATCCTGCACATCCTGGGTGTCGAAGCTACCCAGCGGTACCTCGTATACGAAGTACAGAAGGTATACAAATCCCAGGGTGTTGGTATCAACGATAAGCACATCGAAGTCATCGTACGCCAGATGCTGCGCAAGATGAAGATCGAAGACGCCGGCGATGCCGATGTATTGCCGGGCGATTATATCGACGTCAACATCTTTGAAGATATGAACAAGCGCATCGAAAGCAATGGCGGCAAGCCCGCTATCGGCCAACCGATGCTCCTCGGTATCACCAAGGCCGCACTGGCAACGGACTCCTTCCTGTCGGCTGCATCCTTCCAGGAAACGACCCGTGTCCTGACCGATGCTGCTATCAAAGGCAAGATCGACCCGCTCCTGGGCCTCAAAGAAAACGTCATCATCGGTAAACTCATCCCGGCTGGTACGGGCATGAGCCGCTACCGCAAGATCAAGGTCGTAAAGACCGTTCCGTCTATCAGCTATGAAGACGAAGAAGGCAACCCCGTAGACGCACCGGAAGGTGCCGATACGACACCGGAAGCCGGACATTAAGAGAGTAAAAAAGGGCTGTCGCATGTGCGACAGCCCTTTTTTGTTGTTAGTGGTTCGTCGTTCGTAGGGGCTCGCACGTGGCGAGCCCGTTTTGTATATATGGAAAGGCTCGTGGCTCACGAATCACTAGGACGCGTGTAAATAAAAAATGTACTGATTACGCAGTTTTTACCAAAAAACTCATTGACATATAATAAGCGTGATGATAAAATATCTAAGTGTCGCAATGAAAGTATTGCGTCTAAATTGCAAGACGTAAGGAGTGAGGTTTCGTGAGCTTGGAACTAGCTGCCAGTGTCCGCAAGACCGTGGGCGCGAAGCAAACCCTGAAAGCAATGAAACGAAACGAAGTCACACAACTGTACATCGCCAATGATTGCGATGAACAGGTCGTAGCGCCGCTTATTGCAGAAGCCGAAGGCGCTCACATCCCTGTCGACCGCGCGTATACCATGACGGAGCTGGGCATGGCCTGCCACATCAAGGTAAAAGCTGCAGCCGTCGGCTTGTTAAAATAATTTTCGGTAACATCATCTCATGAGCTCTGCTCGTTGATGATTACATTATAAATCTAATTGTTTGGAGAGGAGGTGCCCAAATGCCAACAATCAGCCAATTGGTTCGTAAAGGACGTCAGGTTGCCGTCACAAAATCGACAGCACCGGCTTTGAAAAACTGCCCGCAGAAACGCGGTGTTTGCACTCGTGTGTACACAGCTACCCCGAAAAAACCTAACTCTGCTCTGCGTAAAGTTGCCCGTGTTCGCTTGACGAACTCCATCGAAGTAACTGCTTATATTCCCGGCATTGGTCACAATTTACAGGAACACAGTGTTGTATTAATCAGAGGCGGTCGTGTCAAAGACCTTCCTGGTGTACGTTATCACATCGTCGCGGTGCCTTGGATACAGCTGGCGTAGCAGATCGTCAGCAGTCCCGTTCTAAATACGGCGCTAAGAAAGGCAAATAAGATTTGCCATTTAAGATGAACAAGATGACTTACATAGCATAGAGGAGGAATTAGACATGCCAAGAAAAGGCCCCGTGCCGAAGCGTGATGTGCTGCCGGATCCGGTGTACCATTCCAAATTGGTAACGCGCTTCATCAACAAAGTTATGTTGGACGGCAAAAAAGGTGTCGCTGAAACCATCGTTTATGATGCTTTCGACATCATCCGTTCTAAAATGAATAAAGATCCTTTGGAAGTATTCGAACAGGCTCTCAACAACGTTATGCCTGTCCTGGAAGTCCGTGCCCGCCGCGTCGGTGGTGCTAACTACCAGGTTCCTGTCGAAGTACGTGCAGACCGTCGCCTGTCCCTCGGTATCCGCTGGACTGTCGGCTATGCCCGTAAACGCGGCGAACGCACGATGAAAGAAAAGCTCGCTGGCGAATTGATGGACGCCTTCAACAACACAGGCGCTGCTATCAAGAAAAAGGAAGATACTCATAAAATGGCTGAAGCTAACAAAGCTTTCGCACATTATCGTTGGTAATTTACGATATTTATTATTTTTTGAGGAGTGGAAAAAACCGTGCCAAGAGAATTTTCTTTGGAAAAAACGAGAAATATTGGCATCATGGCTCACATCGATGCTGGTAAAACCACGACAACAGAACGTATCCTGTTCTACACCGGCCGTGTCCACAAGATCGGCGAAGTTCATGACGGCGCTGCTACCATGGACTGGATGGCTCAGGAACAGGAACGTGGTATCACCATCACGTCGGCTGCTACGACAGCTCACTGGAAGGGATACCGCATCAACATCATCGATACTCCGGGGCACGTCGACTTCACCGTTGAAGTTGAACGCTCGCTGCGCGTACTCGACGGCTCTGTTGCTGTTTTCTCCGCAAAGGGCGGCGTAGAACCGCAGTCGGAAACGGTATGGCGTCAGGCTGAACATTACCATGTTCCCCGTATCGCATTCGTCAACAAGATGGATACGACCGGTGCTGACTTCCTGAACGTTGTCGATATGATGAAAGATCGTCTCCAGGCGAATGCCGTTGCTATTCAGCTCCCGATTGGCGCTGAAACAACCTTCCGCGGCATCATCGACCTCATTACCATGAAAGCAGAAGTCTATGACGATGCACTCGGTAAAGAAATCGAAGTTGTCGACATCCCGGAAGACGAATTAGAAGAAGCTAAGAAATATCATGACATCATGGTTGAAGCTGTTTGCGATACCGATGAAGACCTCATGATGAAATACCTCGAAGGTGAAGAAATCACCATCGACGAATTGAAAGCAGCTATCCGTAAAGGCGTCTGCACGAACAAATTGTTCCCGGTCCTCTGCGGTTCTGCTTACAAGAACAAAGGGATCCAGATGCTCCTCGACGCTGTCGTCGACTACATGCCGAACCCGTTGGATATTCCTCCGGTCAAAGGCACCAACCCCGACACTGAAGAAGAAGAAACCCGTGAAGCTGATGACAATGCACCGCTTTCCGCATTGGCATTCAAGATCATGGCTGACCCCTTCGTCGGCAAACTGGCATTCTTCCGCGTTTACTCCGGTACGTTACAGGCCGGTACCTATGTCTACAACTCGACAAAAGGTAAAAAAGAACGTGTTGGCCGTATCCTCCGGATGCACGCTAACCACCGTGAAGAAGTCCGGGAAGCCTACACGGGCGATATCGGCGGTATCGTCGGCCTGAAAGATACGACTACAGGCGATACACTGTGCGATGAAAAACACCCGATCATCCTTGAAAAGATGGAATTCCCGGATCCGGTTATTTCCGTAGCCGTTGAACCGAAGACGAAAGCTGACCAGGAAAAAATGGGCATTGCCTTGGCTCGTCTGGCTGAAGAAGACCCGACATTCAAAGTCAAGACCGATGCTGAAACCGGCCAGACCATCATCTCCGGTATGGGCGAACTCCATTTGGATATCATCGTCGACCGCATGTCCCGTGAATTCAAAGTAGACTGCAACGTCGGCAAACCGCAGGTTGCTTACCGCGAAACCATCCGCAAAGATGTCAAGTCTCGTGGTTTCTTCAAGCGTCAGTCCGGCGGCCGTGGTCAGTATGGTGACTGCTGGCTCGAACTCATTCCGCAGGAACAGGGCAAAGGCTACGAATTTGAAAACAAAGTCGTTGGCGGCGCTATTCCTAAGGAATACATCGGCTCCGTTGAAGCCGGTGTCAAAGAAGCAATGGAAACAGGCGTTTTGGCTGGTTTCCCGATGGTCGATATCAAAGTCGTCGTATACGACGGTTCTTACCATGAAGTCGACTCCTCGGAAATGGCCTTCAAGATCGCTGGCTCTATGGGCTTCAAAGAAGGTGCCCGCAAGGCAGACCCGGTTCTCCTCGAACCGTACACGAAAGTCGAAGTTGTCGTTCCTGAAGAATACATGGGCGACGTCATCGGCGACCTCAACTCCCGCCGTGGTCGTGTCGAAGGTATGGAAATGCGCTCCGGTGCAGAACATATCAACGCATTCGTACCGCTGGCAGAAATGTTTGGCTATGCAACGGATTTGCGTTCCCGTACGCAGGGCCGTGGCGTTTATACGATGACATTCGACCACTACGAAGAAGTTCCGAAGAACGTAGCCGAAAAAGTCATCAGCGAAAAAGGCTAATATAATTTAACTCACACTGGAGGAACAGCAAATGGCTAAAGAACATTACGAAAGAACCAAACCGCATGTTAACATTGGCACGATCGGTCACGTCGACCACGGCAAAACTACTTTGACAGCTGCCATCACCAAAGTTTTGGCTGAAAAAGGCTACGCTAAATTCGAAGACTATGCTGATATCGACAAGGCTCCGGAAGAACGTGAACGTGGTATTACAATCAACACGGCACACGTTGAATATGAAACAGACAACCGTCACTATGCACACGTTGACTGCCCGGGCCATGCTGACTATGTCAAGAACATGATCACCGGTGCTGCTCAGATGGACGGCGCTATCCTCGTCGTTTCCGCTGCTGACGGCCCGATGCCCCAGACTCGTGAACACATCCTCTTGGCCCGCCAGGTTGGTGTACCGGCTATCGTCGTATACCTCAACAAAGCTGACCAGGTTGACGATCCGGAACTCATCGAACTCGTTGAAATGGAAGTTCGTGATCTCCTCAGCTCCTACGATTTCCCCGGCGACGAAGTTCCTATCGTAGTTGGCTCTGCTCTCAAAGCCCTCGAAGGCGACGAAAGCGAAATCGGCAAACCGTCCATCCTCAAATTGATGGATGCTGTTGACGAATACATCCCGACTCCGCAGCGCCCGACGGACCAGCCGTTCCTCATGCCTGTCGAAGACGTCTTCACCATCACAGGCCGCGGCACTGTTGCTACAGGCCGTGTTGAACGTGGCGAACTCAAAGTTGGCGACGCAGTTGAAATCGTCGGCCTCGCTGACGAACCGAAAGATACGGTTGTTACGGGCGTTGAAATGTTCCGTAAGATCCTCGACCGTGCTGAAGCAGGCGACAACATCGGCGCTCTTCTCCGCGGCATCGACCGTAAAGAAATCGAACGCGGCCAGGTCCTCGCTAAACCGGGTACCATTCATCCGCACACGAAATTCAAAGCTCAGGTTTACGTCTTGACGAAAGACGAAGGCGGCCGTCACACTCCGTTCTTCAACGGCTATCGTCCGCAGTTCTACTTCCGTACAACTGACGTAACTGGCGTCATCCAGCTCCCGGAAGGCACTGAAATGTGCATGCCTGGCGATAACGTCAAAATGGATGTTGAACTCATCACTCCGATTGCTATCGAAGCCGGCCTCCGCTTCGCTATCCGCGAAGGCGGCCGTACAGTAGGCGCTGGCGTCGTTTCCGAAATCGAAGGCTAAAAATAGTTTGAAGTTTGTAGTACCGAGTTTGTAGAAAGAGGTTAAAATTTTTAGCCAATGACTGCAAACTAAAAACTACAAACTTGATACTTAAAAGAGGCTGTCGCATATGCGACAGCCTCTTTTTTGCATGCATTCATGCATGAATCGCAGTTCGCAGTCCGCTGTTCGCAAAACCATGCCACATGGACCCGTTAGGTGTATGGACATTCTTCACAGCGGGCCGTCCAAGGCTCCCTTCATAGGGGAGCTGGCCGCTGAAGGCGGTCTGAGAGGTTAAAGGACGGCCCCTACGCACAAGGCCGCAGGCCGTGAAAGATTTATCACCTGGCTGCGATTGTAGGGGCTCGCACGTGGCGAGCCCGCTTCTGGCATAATGAGGGAATCGCGGTTACGGTAGCGTGGGGCACCAAAGCCTCGCCTCATAGGAGAGGTGGCCCGAAGGCCGGAGAGGTAACCTCTCAGTCAGCTGCGCTGACAGCTCTCCTAGCAGGAGAGCCGGGCCGCTAACCACTAGTCACTAACTGCTAACAACTTAAAAGACTTGTCGTCATGCGACAAGTCCTTTAGCATGATGCAACGACATGGGACCCATGTTAAATTGGTTCGATTATTTCTCAAAAACATAGAAAACTCCTTGCATGATGCGCCTTTTTGTAGTAAACTAAGTAAGTACGCGACAACAGGGTAATACCCTCTGCGGCGCGCTAAACTATGATATAAGATGTTGCCCGCCTTGCGGGGAAACTCTTATGGAGCAGTCTATTCAAGGAAATAGACGTTAGGAGGAATTAAGTAATGGCAAAACAGGAAAGAATTCGTATTCGCCTCAAAGCTTACGATCACAAAACGCTTGATCAGAGCGCGGCGAAAATCGTCGACACGGCGAAACGTACCGGTGCTATGGTATCCGGACCGATTCCGCTTCCGACAGAAAAGAACATCTTCACGATTCTTCGTTCTCCCCATGTCAACAAAGACTCTCGTGAACAGTTCGAACTCCGTACGCACAAACGCTTGATCGACATTCTCGAAGCATCCAACAAGACCGTTGATGCCTTGACAAGACTCGATCTGCCGGCAGGCGTAGACATCGAAATCAAATTATAGGAGGAGGTGCGATTATGTCTAAAGCTATTTTGGGTAAAAAATTAGGTATGACTCAGGTCTTTACTGAAGAAGGCGCAGTCGTCCCTGTAACCGTCGTCGAAGCTTCCCCGAACGTAGTTGTACGTGTCAAGACCGTTGATACGGACGGATACAACTCCATTCAGCTCGGCTATGGTGAAATCAAAGAAAAACATCTGACAAAACCCGTTAAGGGTCAATTCGACAAAGCAGGCGTTGCTCCTGTTAAGTATCTTCGCGAATTCCGTTTGACAGATACGCCGGAATATACGGTAGGCCAAACTCTGGCAGCTGATATTTTCGCAAGCGGCGATCTCGTCGACGTAATTGGCACCAGCAAGGGCAAAGGTTTTGCAGGTACCATCAAACGTCACGGTTTCCACCGCGGACCGATGGGTCACGGCTCCAAATCTCATCGTGAACCCGGTTCTCTCGGACCTATGACCAGTGGTGGCGGCGGTAAAGTCGTCAAAGGTAAAAAACTTCCTGGACAAATGGGTGGCAATCAGGCAACTGTTCTTCATCTCTCCATCGTCAAAGTCGACATGGACAAGAATCTGATCCTGGTTAAAGGTGGTATCCCGGGCGCCAAAGGCAGCCTCGTCATGATTCGCGATACTGTAAAACCCCGCTAATAGTTGTCTACAGGAAGGAGGATAAAATATAATGCCAAAAGTAAGCACGTATAATATTACCGGCGCACAGACCGGTGAAATCGAATTGAACGATAGCGTATTTGGCGTTGAAGTGAACGAAGCCGTTATGCGTCAGGCCGTTCTCCGTCAGCTCGCCAACCAGCGCTTGGGCACACATTCCACTAAAACTCGCGGTGTCGTTCGCGGTGGTGGCAGAAAGCCTTGGAAACAAAAAGGAACCGGCCGGGCCCGTGTAGGCAGCAACCGCAGCCCGTTGTGGGTTGGTGGCGGCACCATCTGGGGTCCCCATCCGCGCTCTTACGCACAGAAAATGCCGCGTAAAGCTCGTCGCCTCGCCGTTAAATCCGCTTTGAGCAATAAAGTCAATACTAACGAATTGTTCGTCCTCGACGAAATCAATCTCGCAGCTCCGAAGACGAAAGAAGTCGTCGCACTCATCAACAACTTCAAATTCGCTGGTGAAAAAGTCCTTTTCATCACCGACAACGATGAAGTCGTAGAACGCTGCGCACGCAACATCAAAGGCGTTAAAGCCATTTCCACTACGGGCGTCAACATCTTTGACCTGCTCCACTACACGAAATTGTTCGTTACGAAGAGCGCTGTAGCTAAGATTGAGGAGGTGCTCGCATAATGAACATGCATGATCTCTTGCTGAAACCGGTCATCACTGAAAAAACGACCATGATGATGTCTGATGGCAAATACACATTCAAAGTACCGCTCCGTGCTAATAAAGTTGAAATCCGTAAAGCTGTTGAAGCCGTCTTCGGCGTCAAAGTTAAAAGCGTAGCAACACTTCGCACGATGGGCAAATTCAAGCGCATGGGTAAATACATCGGCAAGCGCCCGGATTACAAGAAAGCCATCGTAACCCTTCAGGAAGGCGAAACCATCGAATTCTTCGAAGGAGCTTAAGGAATTAACGAATAAGGAGGAGGCACTACAATGGCCATTAAATCATTTAAACCGTACTCCGCTAGCCGCCGTTTCATGACTGTTTCGACATTCGAAGAAATCACGGCGTCTAAACCGGAAAAATCCTTATTGGCTAAAGTAACCAATAAGGGCGGTCGTAATAACAGCGGCCGTATGACTGTCCGCCATCAGGGCGGTGGTCACAAACGCCGTTATCGTTTGATCGACTTCAAACGTATTAAAGATAACATCCCGGCAAAAGTTGCGACGATCGAATACGATCCGAACCGCTCTGCCAACATCGCTCTTCTGTTCTACGCAGATGGCGAAAAGAAATATATCATCGCTCCGAACGGCCTTAAAGTTGGCGACGTCGTCTACAGCGGCCCGGAATCGGATATCAAAGTCGGCAACGCATTGCCGCTCCAGAATATCCCCCTCGGTACACTCGTACACAACGTTGAACTGAAAATCGGCAAAGGCGGCCAGATGGTCCGTTCTGCTGGTGAATCGGCTCAGCTCATGGCTAAAGAAGGCAACTATGCACTGCTCCGCCTTCCGTCCGGCGAACTTCGTCAGGTACACGTACGCTGCCGCGCTACGATCGGCGTAGTCAGCAATACGGATTATGAAAACATTACCATCGGTAAAGCCGGCCGTTCCCGTTGGAAGGGCATCCGTCCGGGCAACCGCGGTGTTGTCATGAACCCGTGCGATCATCCGCATGGCGGCGGCGAAGGTAAAGCTCCTGTTGGTCGTAAACGTCCGGTTACTCCTTGGGGTAAACCTGCTTATGGCGTTAAGACTCGCGACGCTAAGAAAGCTTCCAATAAATTCATTGTGAAGAGACGTAAATAAGTGTTGAGGAAAGGAGATAACTAAGTGTCCAGATCCATTAAAAAGGGCCCATTCGTAGCACACCATCTCTTGAAGAAAATCGACGCTATGAACGAAGCCAACGAAAAGAAAGTAATCAAAACCTGGTCCCGTGCCTCGATGATCCTGCCGAGCTTCGTCGGCCACACCATCGCTGTTCACGACGGCCGTAAACATGTACCTGTCTATATCACGGAAGATATGGTAGGTCATAAATTAGGCGAATTCGCACCGACTCGTACGTTCAAGGGTCATGCTAAAGCCGAAAAAGTAACTAAATAAGGGGGTAACATAAATGGCAGTAAAAGCTGTTACGAAACACATTCGCATTGCTCCCCGTAAAATTCGGATTGTTGCTGACTTGGTTCGGGGCAAAAACGTCGGCGAAGCTTTCGCTATCTTGAAATTCACTCCGAAAGTGGGTTCCCGTGTAGTTGAAAAAACTTTGCGCAGTGCCGTTGCTAATGCGGAACATAACAATGATATGGACGTTGCAAAATTGTTCATTTCTGAAATCTTTGTTGACCAGGATTCCACGATGAAACGTATTCATCCGCGCAGCCGTGGACAGGCCTTCAAAATTCTCAAACATTCCAGTCATTTGACGGTTGTTGTTGACGAAAAAGCATAAGGAGGGAAATGGAGTGGGTCAGAAAGTTAATGCCCATGGATTCCGCGTCGGCGTTTCCAAACCTTGGGACGCAAAATGGTATGCAGAAAAAGATTACGCTGCACTTTTGAATGAAGACGTCAAGATCCGTGAATTCTTAAAGAAACAGTTATACATCGCAGGTGTTTCTCGTATTGAAATCGAACGCTCTGCAAAACGTATCAAATTGATTATCCATACCGCAAAACCGGGCATGGTCATCGGCCGTGGCGGCGCAGGTATCGAAGATATTAAAAAAGCGTTGAAAGCCTTCACCACTAAGACTGTCGACGTAAACATCGCAGAAATCAAACAGGCCGAAATGGATGCAACCCTGGTTGCTGAAAACGTTGCCGGCCAGCTCGAACGCCGTATCGGCTTCCGCCGCGCTATGAAACAGTGCGTTGGCCGTACCATGCGTATGGGCGCTAAAGGTATCAAAATCATGTGCTCCGGCCGTCTTGGCGGTGCTGAAATCGCTCGCAGCGAAAGCCTTCGCGACGGTTCCATCCCCTTGCACACGCTCCGCGCTAACATCGACTATGGCTTCGCTGAAGCTCATACGACATATGGCTGCATCGGCGTAAAATGCTGGATTTACAAAGGTGAAATCCTCCCGGAAGCTAAGAAAGCTCCGAAGAAACGCGAAGGGAGTGAAGCATAATGTTAATTCCAAAACGTGTTAAATATCGTAAACAGTTCCGTGGCCGCATGAAAGGCCAGGCACATCGTGGTAATAAAGTTGCTCATGGCGATTTCGGCCTCGTCGCTCTCGAACCGTCGTGGATTACGAACCGCCAGATCGAAGCAGCCCGTATCGCTATGACCCGTTATATCAAACGTGGTGGTAAAGTCTGGATCAAAATCTTCCCGGACAAACCGATCACGGCAAAACCGGCTGGTACTCGTATGGGTTCCGGTAAAGGCGCTCCTGAATACTGGGTTGCCGTTGCAAAACCGGGCCGCGTACTCTTTGAAATGGGCGGTGTAAGCGAAGAAATTGCTCGTGAAGCAATGCGTCTTGCCGGCCATAAGCTGCCGATTAAAACGAAGTTTGTTGTTAAAGGTCAGGAATTAGGTGGTGAATAAAATGAAGGTTAAAGAAATCCGTGCGCTGAGCGCTGCCGAAATGGATGAAAAAGTGGTTAGCCTGAAAGAAGAATTGTTTAACCTCCGTTTTCAACATGCGACCGGCCAATTAGAAAATCCAATGCGTATCCGCGAAGTCAAAAAGACGATCGCTCGCATCAAAACGGTACAGCGTGAAGCAGAACTGAAAGCGCAGGCGTAAGAAACGTCCATAATTGGAATCTAAAAGGAGGTCACAAGCACAGATGGAAAGAAATGAACGGAAAATCCGCGTAGGTAAAGTTGTCAGCGATAAAATGGACAAAACCGTTGTCGTTGCTGTAGAATATAAAACACAGCACAAGCTGTACAAAAAGCCGATTATCTCGACTGTAAAATTCAAAGCCCACGATGAAAACAACGAATGCCATGTTGGCGACGTAGTCCGCATTGAAGAAACTCGTCCGCTGTCCAAACAGAAACACTGGAGAGTAGTGACAATCGTAGAAAAAGCTAAATAAGCTTCATTAATTAGGAGGTTAAGCCATGATTCAGCAAGAAACTGTGTTGAATGTTGCCGATAACACTGGCGCCAAGAAAATCTTGTGCATCCAGGTCATGGGTGGCTCGTATCGTAAATATGGCAACATTGGTGATATCATTACCGCATCTGTTAAAGATGCATCACCCGGTGGCGTTGTCAAGAAAGGCGACGTAGTCAAAGCTGTTATCGTTCGTTCTAAAAAAGGTTTGCGCCGTGCAGACGGTTCCTATATCCGTTTCGACGAAAACGCAGCTGTCGTAATCAATAATGATAAAAGCCCGAAAGGTACTCGTATTTTTGGGCCCGTTGCCAGAGAATTGCGTGAAAAAGATTTCATGAAGATCATCTCCCTGGCTCCGGAAGTATTATAAGGAGGAGGTGTTCTCAATGGGTAAAATGCACGTTAAAACAGGCGATACGGTCATCGTCATCGCTGGTAAAGAAAAAGGCAAAAAAGGCAAGGTCATCGCAACGTATTCGAAAAAAGACCGTGTCGTAGTTGAAGGCCTTAACCTGGTTAAGCGCCACACGAAACCGAGTCAGAACAATCCTCAAGGCGGCATTATCACCAAGGAAGCAGCAATCCATGTTTCCAACGTAATGCTCGTAGATCCTGAAAGCGACAAACCGACTCGTGTCAAAATGGTCCAGCAGGCCGATGGCACCAAAGTCCGTACAGCCGTAAAGAGCGGTAAAGCTATCTAATAAGAAGGGAGGCCCTTGAGAGTGTCCAGATTAAAAGACAAATACCTTTCCGAAGTCGTAAAAGGCTTGCAGGAAAAATACAATTATAAAAACGTAATGCAGATTCCGAAGGTTACCAAAGTTGTTATCAACATGGCCGTTGGCGAAGCTGTTACCAACTCCAAAGCCTTGGACGCTGCTGTCAATGATATGACCATCATTTCCGGTCAGAAACCGATCATCACGAAAGCCAAGAAATCCATCGCAGCTTT
Organism: Megasphaera sp. NM10; assembly: GCF_000417505.1. GTDB lineage: Bacteria > Bacillota > Negativicutes > Veillonellales > Megasphaeraceae > Megasphaera > Megasphaera intestinihominis. The sequence goes on along the minus strand of NZ_APHY01000011.1, from coordinate 1,311 downwards.
CAAAATCCGTGAAGGCATGAACCTCGGCTGCAAAGTTACCCTGCGCGGCGAACGGATGTATGAATTCCTCGATAAACTGATGAACTTGACACTGCCCCGCGTCCGTGACTTCCACGGCGTCAGTGCCACCGGTTTCGACGGCCGCGGCAACTATACCCTCGGCCTGAAAGAACAGCTTATCTTCCCGGAAATCGAATACGATAAGGTTGATAAAGCTCGCGGCATGGACATCACCATCGTTACCACAGCTACGACCGACGAAGAAGGCCGTGACATGCTGAAAATGATGGGCATGCCTTTTGAAAAGTAATAGAGGAGGATAACATACATGGCAAAGAAATCGATGCTCGAACGTGAAAAGAAACGTGAAAAAATGGTTGCCAAATACGCTAAGCTCCGCGCTGAACTCAAAGCAAAAGGCGACTATGAAGCACTTTCTCAGCTGTCGGCCAACGCATCTCCGGTTCGTCTGCACAACCGTTGCAAAGTAACCGGCCGTCCTCACGGTTATATGCGTAAATTCGGCATCTGCCGCATCACATTCCGTGAACTGGCTTACAAAGGTCAGATCCCTGGCGTTAAAAAAGCCAGCTGGTAACACGTATTCCATGGAGGGAGGTTTTTAGATTATGGCAATGACCGATCCGATTGCGGATATGCTCACAAGAATCCGTAATGCTAACTCGGCATATCACGAAAAAGTAGAAATCCCTGCTTCGAAGATGAAAGCTGCAGTGCTCGACATCCTCAAAGAAGAAGGTTTCGTCAAAAACTACGAATCTGTAAACGAAGGCAAAACGCTGAAGGTTACGTTGAAATATGGTTCTAATAAAGAAAAAGTAATTACCGGCATCAAGAGAATTTCCAAACCGGGCCTGCGCGTATACGCTGGCAAGGAAGAACTCCCGCGCGTTCTCGGTGGTTTGGGGATCGCTGTAATTTCTACGTCCCAGGGCGTTATGAGCGACAAAAAAGCTCGTAAACTCGGCTTGGGTGGCGAAGTTATCGCTTACGTCTGGTAAATCGTTTTGGAGGTGTCAATATGTCCCGAGTAGGTAGAATGCCTATTGATATCCCGGCAGGCGTAAATGTAAACCTCGATGGCCACGTAATTACCGTTAAGGGCCCGAAAGGCGAACTCACACGTACGCTCCACCAGGATATGAAAATCACAGTGGCTGATAACGTCATCACTGTAGAACGTCTGTCTGAACGATAAAATCATCGTGCATTACACGGCCTCACCCGTGCCCTTATTGCCAACATGGTAAAAGGCGTTTCGGAAGGCTTCAAGAAAGAATTGGAAATCGT
>NZ_APHY01000010.1 GCF_000417505.1 Megasphaera sp. NM10 | reverse complement strand
ATTTAGAAAAAAGAARMAACACACACAGTAGCTTGCTAAAAAGAAAAAAACAGCGAGGCTTATTAAAGTACGCCTAAAAACAGGTAGCTGGCATTTTTCACGAAAATGAAAAATGCCAGCTATTGTGTTAGTTATGGGAAAGAAGGAAGGCTGTAACAAAATGAGCAAAAAAACTCATTTTGTTACAGCCCCTTTTCTCAATCCTTGAAATAAGGCTTGAATACGGAACGATTCGCTTCTTTATGTTGTTTGTTTTCACGGCGCTGGTTGTTGTTGCGATTGCGGCGGTCTCCACGGCGGTCGTTGCGGTTGTAGCGGCGGTTATTGCGGTCGCCGCGGTTGTTGCGGTCGCCGCGGTTGTTGCGGTCGCCGCGGTTGTTGCGGCTGCGGAGCGGCGCTTCTTCGGTAATCTTGACCGGTGTCGTGTCCGGTTCCTTGGTCAAGAGCTTGATGGCTGCGGCTACCAGAGCGGCCGAGTCGTAGTTGGACAGGAGTTCTTCGGCATTTTCTTTATACGTCCCGAAGTTGCCTTCTTCTGTCGTCGTGATCAGGCTGCGGATGGCGGCCTGCTGGGCGCCTTCCAGGGCTTCCGAGAAGGTCGGGGCCTTGCGGCGGGTGATGCGGCGCTTGATGAGGCGTTCGATGGTCCGCAGGTGTTCCATTTCGCGGGGGATGACGAAGGTCGTCGCTTCACCGCTCTGGCCGGCACGGCCGGTACGGCCGACGCGGTGGACGTAGCTTTCCGGGTCCTGGGGCAGGTCGTAGTTGAAGACGTGGGTAACGCCGCTGATATCGAGGCCGCGGGCGGCGACGTCGGTAGCGACGAGGATGTCGATGGTCTTTTCACGGAACTGGCGGATGACCGTATCGCGCTTGGCCTGGGTCAGGTCGCCGTGGATGCCTTCAGCCGAGTAACCGCGCTTCTTGAGGGCTTCCGACACTTCGTCGACGCGGCGTTTGGTGCGGACGAAGATGATGGCCAGGTCCGGTTCCTGCAGGTCCAGGAGACGGCAGAGGATGTCGAATTTCTGGCGGTCCGGCACTTCGATGTAGGACTGTTCGATGAGGTCCATCGTGACTTCTTTGGCCTTCATGCGGATGATGAGCGGGTCGTGCAGGAACGTTTCTGCCAGCTGCTGGATCGGCTTGGGCATGGTAGCCGAGAAGAGCAGGGTCTGGCGCGTATTCGGCGTAGCGGCCATGATGAGGTTGATGTCATCGATGAAGCCCATGTCCAGCATTTCGTCGGCTTCGTCGAGGACGATGGTCGTGATGTGGCTCAAATCGATGGTGCCGCGTTTCATGTGGTCGATGAGGCGGCCCGGCGTGGCGACGATGATCTGCGGGCATTTGCGCAGGCGGCGCAGCTGGCGTTCCATATCCTGGCCGCCGTAGATCGGCAGGGCCTGGATGTTGGTGAACTGGGCCAGGTGGTTCAGTTCTTCGGCAACCTGCATGGCCAGTTCACGCGTCGGCGACAGGACGACGGTCTGGATATCCTTGGACGGTTCGGCTTTCAGGATTTTTTCCAGGACCGGGATGCCGTAGGCTGCGGTCTTACCCGTACCGGTCTGGGCCTGGCCAATCATGTCGCTGCCGCTCATGGCGATGGGAATCGATTCAGCCTGGATCGGTGTGGGTTCTTCAAAGCCCATTTCATTCAGGGCACGGATAATGACTTCGCTAATATTCAAATTTTGGAATTTTTCTAACATGTACTTCCTCCTTGTTGTGTAACTTATTTATTATAGCATTAATAAGGGGAAAAAGATAGGGGGGAGGCGACGCATCCTGCAAAGAATCGTTACATGTAAAGATAAACGTTAAACCCGTCTTCACGGCATTTTATTAAATAAAGTATCACGTTTAAGCTAAAAATATTTGGAAAAGTTCTGGAAAAAGCCTTGCAAATTACAAAAGGGTATGATAACATACAAAACGTCAACAGACAAACAATCCAAAATAAAAAATGCGTTGAAGAGAACTAGTAAGTTCCGGAATGTTTCCAGAGAGCTGCCGGATGGTGTGAGGCAGCAGCGGCACGGAACAGAACTCATCTCTAAGCAGCTCGCTGAAACGAAAGGAGTAGGTGGAGCCGGGGCCTGGCCGTTAACAGACAGGAGGGTATCGACGTATGTCCGTACCTGTTGAGAGCCTATCTTCGGATAGGAATTAGAGTGGTAACGCGTAAGTATAATCTTTCGTCTCTTTTCGAGATGAAAGATTTTTTTTTTATTTTGATTGTGTAATGATTTATTTTAAATTTATTTCATGATCATAGGAGAGATGCAGTATGAAAAACGTAGAACATTATAAAAAAGGTTATTTTATGCCCCCTGTTGTCGATATGTCCTGGGCCCAGAAAGAATATCCCGATAAAGCGCCCATTTGGTGCAGCGTCGATTTGCGCGATGGCAACCAGGCCCTCATCATTCCTATGAGCCTTGAAGAAAAGATTGAATTCTATAAAGTCTTGGTCGCCATGGGCTTCAAGGAAATCGAAGTCGGCTTCCCGGCTGCGTCGGAAACGGAATTTGAATTCCTGCGCTACTTAGTCGACCACGACATGATTCCCGATGACGTCACCGTCCAGGTCCTGACCCAGGCCCGGGAACACATCATCCGCAAGACTTTCGATGCCCTGAAAGGCGTCAAGAACGCCATCGTCCACGTCTACAATTCCACGTCCTTCGCCCAGCGCCAGCAGGTCTTCCGCAAATCGAAGGAAGAAATCAAACAGATTGCTGTAGACGGTGCGAAATTGTTACAGCGCCTGACCGACGAAGCCGGTGCCAACTTCCGCTTTGAATATTCGCCGGAAAGCTTCACCGGCACGGAACCGGAATACGCTCTGGAAGTCTGCAACGCCGTCCTCGATGTCTGGAAACCGACGGCTGACCGCAAGGCCATCATCAACCTGCCGTCGACGGTCCAGATGTCCATGCCTCATGTCTTCGCTTCGCAGATCGCCTATATGTCGCAGAATCTGAAATACCGCGACAACGTTATCTTATCGGTCCATCCCCACAATGACCGCGGTACGGGCGTCGCCGATGCTGAAATGGCCATGCTCGCCGGCGCTGACCGCGTCGAAGGTACGCTGTTCGGCAATGGCGAACGGACGGGCAATGCCGATATCGTCACGATCGGCATGAACATGTATGCCTTAGGCGTCGACCCGGGCCTGGATTTCTCGAACATGCCCAAACTGGTGGAAACGTATGAACGAGTGACCCACATGCATGTCCATCCGCGTCAGCCTTATGCCGGCCAGCTGGTCTTCGCCGCTTTCTCCGGTTCTCATCAGGACGCCATCGCCAAGGGCATGCACTTCCGCAAGGAAAACAACGAACAGTACTGGACCTGCCCGTACCTGTACATCGATCCGCATGATGTGGGCCGCACGTACGATGCCGACGTCATCCGCATCAACAGCCAGTCCGGCAAGGGCGGCGTAGGTTTCGTCATGGAACAGAATTACGGCATCGACATGCCGAAGAAGATGCGCGAAGACTTTAGCTACTTCGTCAAGGAAGTATCGGACCACAAGCATCAGGAATTGAAACCGGCCGAAATCTACGACGCCTTCCAGAAGAACTACCTCAATGCCGATACGCCGCTGAAAGTCGAAGACTTCTCGCTCAAGAAGAAAGGCGATAAATGGGTCGGCAAAGTCCTGGTCCGCGCCAACGACGAAGAAGTCGTCCTCGAAGGGGCCGGCAACGGCCAGCTGAATGCCGTCAGCAATGCCGTCTGCAAGGCCTATGGCATCGAGTTCAGCAACCTCGTCTACAGCGAACACGATTTGGACCGTGACTCCGATTCCCGCGGCATCGCTTACTTCGGCCTGACCGATAAAGAAGGCCATACGACCTGGGGCGCCGGCGTCGATACGGATACCATTACGGCTTCCATCTTCGCCTTCATGACGGCCATCAACCGCATGGACGGCATGGCTCAGCGCGTCAAGTTCCGGGCCCTCAAATCCACGCCGGATACGATTACGGCTTTCAAAGCCACGTCGGGCCAGCATTAAAGTATGATGTTTGATGTGAGGGGAGTGTAATTGAAAGCCACTCACATCGAACTCAAGCATGATAGAAACTTATCTGTATTGGATTTTAGTGAAATAATAAGGAGTGTATATACATATGGGTATGACGATGACGCAGAAAATCCTGGTAAAACATGCCGGCGTCGACTCGGTGAAACCGGGTGATTTAATTACTTGTAATCTCGATATGGTCCTGGCCAATGATATTACGGCCCCTCCGGCCATTGCCCAGTTCAACAAGATCGGCAAGCCCGTCTTTGATAAGACCAAGATTTCTTTGATCCCGGACCACTTCACGCCAAACAAAGACATCAAGTCCGCCGGTTTGGCCAAAATCGTCCGCGACTTCGCTAAGGAACACGGCATTACGCATTATTTTGAAGTCGGCCGCGTCGGCATCGAACACGTCCTCCTGCCGGAACAGGGCATCGTCGCTCCCGGTATGCTGACCATCGGCGCCGATTCCCATACCTGTACGTATGGCGCCCTGGGCGGTTTCTCCACTGGCGTCGGCTCGACGGACTTAGGCGTCGCCATGGCTACAGGCAAGGCCTGGTTCAAAGTCCCCGATGCCATCAATGTCCATCTGACGGGCTCCAAACCCGATGACATTACGGGCAAAGACGTCATGCTGACCCTCATCGGTATGATCGGCGTCGACGGCGCTCTCTACCAGTCCCTGGAATTCACGGGCGAAGGCGTCGCCGCTCTGGATATGACCGACCGCTTCACCATTGCCAACATGGCCATCGAAGCCGGTGCCAAGAACGGCATCTTCCCTGTCGATGAACAGACCATAGCCTATGAAAAGGGCCGCGTCCCCGATGGCTACGACATCGTCACGGCTGACGACGACGCCCATTACAGCCGGACTGTCGAAATCAACTTGTCTGAATTGAAACCCGTCGTCGCTTTCCCGCACCTGCCGGAAAACACCAAGGTCATCGGCACCTTCGGCGACATCAAGATCGACCAGGTCGTCATCGGCTCCTGTACCAATGGCCGTCTGGAAGATTTGAAGATCGCTGCGGACATCTTCAAAGGCCATAAAGTCCATCCTGACGTGCGCTGCATCGTCATCCCCGGCAGCCAGCACGTCTACATGGAAGCCATGAAGGCCGGCTACATCGAAACCTTCATCACTGCCGGCTGTGCCGTTTCGACGCCGACGTGCGGTCCCTGCCTGGGCGGCTACATGGGCATCATGACGGCTGGTGAAAAATGTGTCTCCACGACGAACCGCAACTTCCGCGGCCGCATGGGTCACGTCGACAGCGAAGTCTACCTGGCTGGCCCGCAGGTCGCTGCAGCCAGTGCGATTCTCGGCAAGATTGCCGCACCGAAGGAGGTCCGTTAATCATGACATTAGAAGGAAAAGTATGGCGCTACGGCGACAATATCGATACAGACGTAATCATCCCGGCTCGTTATTTGAACAGCTTCGATCCGAAAGAATTGGCCACGCACTGCATGGTCGACATTGACGAAACCTTTGCCGGCAACGTAAAGGCAGGGGATATCATGGTCGGCGGCCACAACTTTGGCTGCGGTTCATCCCGTGAACACGCACCGATTGCCATCAAGGCGTCGGGCATCCCCGTCGTCATTGCGGCCAGCTTCGCCCGCATCTTCTACCGCAATGCCATCAACGTCGGCCTGCCGGCCCTGGAAATCGGCGACGACGTCGAAAAAATCAAAGCCGGCGATATCCTCTCCATCGACCTCGACACGGGGAAAATCGTCGACAAGACGACAGGCGACACCTTCCAGGCGCCGCCCCTGCCGGGCTTCATCCAGGACATTGCCAAAGCCGGCGGCTTGATCAATTACGTAAAGGAGTCTAAGTAACATGGCTAAACATATCGTCGTCATCCCCGGCGACGGAATCGGGGAAGAAATCACGGCAGGTGCCGTTAAAGCCTTAGAGAAAATCGATGAAGTCTGCCACATCGGCCTGACTTTTGAAAAGAAACCGGCCGGCGGCACGGCCTATGACCTCTGCGGTTCGCCCTTGCCGGAAGATACCATCGAAGCGGCCAAGAAAGCCGACGCCATCCTCTTCGGCGCCGTCGGCGGCGACAAGTGGGACAACGTCGACCCGAAACTGCGCCCGGAACAGGCCGTCCTGGGCCTGCGCAAGGCTTTGGGGCTCTACGTCAACCTGCGCCCGGTCAAGGTACCGGAAGTCCTGGCCGAATACTCGCCGCTCAAACCGGATATCGTCACCGGGACGGACGTCCTCATCGTCCGCGAACTCGTCGGCGGCATCTATTTCGGCGACCGCTGCGAATCGGAAATCCACAATGGCGTCGAACGCGCGTGGGACCTGGAAAACTACAGTGTCCCTGAAGTACAGCGCATCAGCACCTTTGCCATGAAGGCCGCCCAGAAGCGCCGCCACAAGGTTACGTCCGTCGACAAGGCCAACGTCCTGGCTACGTCCCGCCTGTGGCGCCGTACGGTCATCGACGTCGCCAAGGATTATCCCGACGTCGCCTTGAACCATTTCTACGTCGACAACTGCGCCATGCAGCTGGCCCTCAATCCGAAGCAGTTCGACGTCATCGTCACGAGCAACCTCTTCGGCGATATCCTCAGCGATGAAGCGGCTGTCCTCGGCGGTTCCATCGGCATGATGCCGTCGGCTTCCATCGGCGAAATGACCAGCCTCTACGAACCGATTCACGGCTCGGCACCGGACATTGCCGGCCAGGGCATTGCCAATCCCTGCGCCACCATCCTTTCGGCGGCCATGCTCCTGCGTTACTCCCTGGATGAAGACGAAGCGGCCGACAAGATTGAAAAAGCCGTCGACGCCGCCCTGGCTGCCGGCTGGCGCACGCCGGACCTCTATAAAGAAGGCTTCAAGAAAGCCGACACCCAGACCATGACCGATGTCATCATCAGTGAAATTCACTAACTCGGTTTCACTAAAAACTGTAAACTGAAAACTCAAAACCCAAAAAGGGCCTGTCGCACGAAGGCTTCTACCATCATGCGAGGGTCTTTTTTGGTCAAAAGCAACCCCTCAGACCGCCTTCGGCGGCCAGCTCCCCTTTAAGGGGAGCCGCTAGCCACTAGCCACTAAAAAAAGGGGCTGTCGCATTAAGCCATTTTAGCTTCGTGCGACAGCCTCTTTTTTGTGCTCATATTTGCTCATATTATAGTATTAGAAAGAGTCACACCTTGAAAGGTCGCGGCGAATAGTGTATGATGAGAAATAGTTTAAGTACATTTTCAGATTTCGTGTACAGCGAGAGGCAGGATGGAGATAGATGTTAGAATTTCCGATTAAACGCACAATCATCATTGATGATACTAAAAAGAAGAAACGAGGCCGCAAGAAAAAAGGCGACGGCGAGAAGACCGTCATCCACGGCACGGTCAATCTGCCCAAGAAGGAACCGCTGAAGAAGCTGGACCCGCTCCCGAAGAACGCCAAGAATCTGGTCATCGTCGAATCGCCGGCCAAGGCCAAGACTATCGAACGCTTCCTGGGCAGCGGCTACAAGGTCATGGCCAGCCGCGGCCACCTGCGGGATCTGCCGCGCAACCAGTTCGGCGTCAATATCGAAGAAGGCTTCGTGCCGACGTATACCAATATGTGGGATAAGCGCAAACTCATTGAAGACTTGCAGAATGAATACATCCGATCGAAACAAGTCTATCTGGCAACTGACCCGGACCGCGAAGGGGAGGCCATTTCCTGGCATCTGGCCCATTTGCTGGAAATCGACCCGCACGACAAATGCCGTATCATGTTCCACGAAATTACCAAGAAAGCCATCCTTGAGGCCATCAAGGACCCGGAACCCATCGACCTCAAGAAAGTCGACGCCCAGCAGGCCCGCCGCGTCCTGGACCGCATCGTCGGCTATAAACTGAGCCCTCTTCTGTGGAAGAAAGTCTGCAAGGGCCTCAGCGCCGGCCGCGTCCAGTCCGTCGCCGTCCGCCTCATCTGTGAAAGGGAAGAAGCCATCAAGGCTTTCGTGCCGGAAGAATACTGGACCGTCAGTGGAACCTATAAGACCGAAGACGGCCTGACCCTGCCGACAGAACTGACCAAGATTGACGGCAAGAAGGCCGAAATCTCGACGCAGGAAGCGGCCGAAGCCATCGCCCACGACCTGACCTGGGAAAGCCGCGGCGAAGACCACGAACCGGATACGATTGTGAAGGTCGAAAAGCGCAAGCGCAAACGCCAGCCCCAGCCGCCGTTCACGACGTCGACGATGCAGCAGGAATGTGTCAGCAAGCTCAATTTCGGCGCCAAGAAGACGATGATGCTGGCCCAGCAGCTCTATGAAGGCCTCGATATGGGCGACCAGGGCCATGTCGGCCTCATTACCTACATGCGTACGGACTCGGTCCGCATCAACGATGATATGGTCCAGGCCGCGCGGGAGTTCATTACGTCGAACTACGGCGAAGAATACATCCCCGACAAGCCCCGCGTCTACAAGACGAAACAGACCAGTCAGGATGCGCATGAAGCCATCCGTCCGACGTCGCTGGAACTGACACCGTACAAGGTGTCGGAATTCCTGTCCCGCGATCAGCTGCGCCTGTATACGCTCATTTGGAACCGCTTCCTGGCCAGCCAGATGGAATCGGTCGAAACGGAACACATGGCCATCATCATCGACAGCGGCCGCTACGAACTGCGGGCTGCAGGCTACAAAGTCCTGTTCAAGGGCTTTACGGAACTCTACGAAGACGCCAAGAAGGACAAGACTCTGGCTGAGCTGCCCCATATTTCGGCCCATACCGTCGTCCACAACCAGGCCGTCACGCCGCAGCAGCATTTCACCCAGCCGCCGGCACGCTATACCGAAGCCAGCCTGATCAAGACGCTGGAAGAAAAGGGTATCGGCCGGCCGAGTACGTATGCGCCCATCATGGATACCATCCAGAACCGCAATTACGTCGAAAAGAAGGATAAACAGTTCGTCCCGACGGAACTGGGCGTCATCATCGTCGATTTGCTGAAGAAATATTTCGCCCAGATCATCAACGTCGGCTTCACGGCCCACATGGAAGAAGAGCTGGACGCCATCGAACAGGGCAAGGACACGTACCGCCACGTCCTCCAGGAATTCTATGACGTCTTCAAGCCGGAAATGGACGAAGCTGAAGAAAAGATGGAAAAAGTCACCATTTCCGGCCAGGATTCGGGTCAGGTCTGCGAGCTCTGCGGCGCGCCGATGGTCTATAAATTCGGCCGCTTCGGCAAATTCCTGGCCTGCTCCAATTTCCCGGAATGCCGCAATACCAAGGCCATCGTCGAAGACCTGGGGATTACCTGTCCCAAGTGCGGCAAGGGGACGCTCATCAAGCGTAAGTCCAAGCGGGGCCGCGTCTTTTACGGCTGCAGCCAGTATCCGGAATGTGACTTCGTCCTCTGGAACCAGCCTATCGACAAGAAGTGTCCCCTTTGTGGCAGCATCATGATTGTCAAACATTATAAAAAAGGACCCGATAAGATTTTCTGTAGCAATGCAGAGTGTGAAAACCATAAAAAAGGTGAGGTAGTGCATGAAGAATAGTGTCTTAATCATCGGAGCCGGCCTGGCCGGATCGGAAGCTGCCTGGCAGCTCGTCCGCCGCGGCATCCCGGTAGAACTCGTAGAAATGCGGCCGGTCAAATCGTCGCCGGCTCACCACACGGAATATTTCGCAGAACTCGTCTGCAGCAATTCCCTGCGGGCAGCGAATATTGAAAACGCCGTCGGCCTCTTGAAGGAAGAAATGCGCCGTCTCGGCTCGCTCATCATGGATGCCGCCGATACGCACCGCGTTCCGGCTGGCGGGGCCCTGGCCGTTGACCGCGTCCCCTTCAGCCAGTACGTGACGGAAAAACTCAAGGATCATCCCCTGGTCACCATCCGCCACGAAGAAGTGACGGAATTGCCGGACGACCAGATCTGCATCGTCGCCAGCGGCCCCCTGACCAGTGACGCCTTGGCCGATACCATCCGCCGCCTGACCGGGGAGGATTACTTCCATTTCCACGACGCCGCCGCGCCTATCGTCGCCGTCGACTCCCTGGATATGACTAAAGTCTACCGCGCCGCCCGCTACGGCAAGGGTGGGGCAGACTATCTCAACTGCCCTTTCACCAAAGAAGAATACGAAGCTTTCTGGCAGGCCCTGACGACGGCTGAATGTGCCGAACTCCACGACTTTGAAAAAGACGACAGCGTCTTTGAAGGCTGCATGCCCATCGAAGTCATGGCCGGCCGCGGCATCGATACCATGCGCTACGGCCCCATGAAGCCTGTCGGCCTGGAACTGCCCGGTACAGGCGAACTGCCTTATGCCGTCGTCCAGCTCCGCCAGGATAACGGCAGCGCCACGCTGTACAATATCGTCGGTTTCCAGACCCATCTCAAGTTCCCCGAACAGAAGCGGGTCTTTTCCATGATTCCCGGCCTGGAACACGCCGAATTCGTCCGCTATGGCGTCATGCACCGCAATTCCTATATCAATTCGCCGGAACTGCTCCTGCCGACGCTGCAGCTGCGCAAACAGCCGAACCTGCTCTTTGCCGGCCAGCTGACCGGCGTCGAAGGCTACCTGGAATCGGCAGCCATGGGCCTGTTGGCCGGTGTCAATGCGGCCCGCCTCCTGCAAGGGGAAGACGGCCTGACCTTTTCCCGGCGCACGGCCATGGGCGGCCTGAGCCAATATATTTCCAGCGGCCCGAACGACCATTTCCAACCGATGAACATCAACTTCGGCCTCATGGAACCGCTGGGCATCAAGAAACGCATGAAGAAGAAAGAAAAGAACGCCCTGCTGGCACAGCGGGCACTCGATGAAATTGAACAAATGAAAGGGGATTACCCATGTCTGAATTAATGTCTACAGAATTCCACGCTACTACGATCTGCGCCGTCCAGCGCGACGGCAAGACGGCCATCGCCGGCGACGGTCAGGTCACGATGGGCAATGCCGTCATCATGAAAGGGACGGCCCAGAAAGTCCGCCGCCTCTACCACGGCAAGATCATCAGCGGTTTTGCCGGCTCCGTCGCCGATGCGTTCACCTTATTCGACCACTTTGAAGAAAAATTGAACGAACACAATGGCAACCTCGTCCGCAGTGCCGTCGAACTGGCCAAGGACTGGCGGTCCGACAAAATCCTTCACAAGCTGGAAGCCCTGCTCCTGGTCGCTGACAGCCAGCGCATCCTGCTCATTTCCGGCAACGGCGAAGTCATCGAACCGGACGACGGCGTCCTGGCCATCGGTTCCGGCGGCAACTATGCCCTGGCTTCGGCACGGGCCCTCATGCAGAACACGGACTTGTCGGCCCGGGAAATCGCTGAAAAATCCCTGCATATTGCAGCCGATATCTGCGTCTACACCAACCACAACGTCATTGTCGAAGAAATTTAAGAAAGAGGTATTTTCATGGAAAAAACAGAATTGACGCCAAAACAGATCGTGGCGGAATTGAATAAATACATCGTCGGCCAGGGGGAAGCCAAGAAATCCGTCTCCATCGCCCTGCGCAACCGCTGGCGCCGCAAACGCCTGAGTGAAGACATGCAGGATGAAATCATCCCCAAGAATATCCTGCTCATCGGGCCGACTGGCGTCGGCAAGACGGAAATCGCCCGCCGCCTGGCCAAGCTCGTCGGTGCGCCGTTCATCAAAGTCGAAGCGACGAAATACACCGAAGTCGGTTATGTCGGCCGCGACGTCGAACAGATGATCCGCGACCTCGTGGCCAATGCCATCCGCATGGTCCAGGAACAGGAAAGCCAGCGCTATGAAGAAAAGGCCGAAGAAGAAGCCAACAAGCGCATCCTCCAGGTCTTCTGGCCGAAGAAGTCCATCAAGGAAAAAGTCAAGAACCCGATGGACGTCTTCTTCAGCAGCGATGATGACGACGATGAAATGCCGGAAGAACCGAAGCAGCTGGAAGAGCCGAAGTCCGACCGCCGGCAGAAGATGTTTGAAGACATTTGCGCCCATAAGATGGACGACCGGGAAATCGAAGTCGAAGTGGCTGAACAGAACCAGGGCTTCCAGGGCATCCTGACGGGCAATTCGACGGAAGAACTGACCAACAATTTCCAGGAAATGCTGGGCAGCATCATGCCGAAAAAGAAGAAGAAAAAGAAGATGACCGTCGCCAAGGCCCGGGAAATCTTCAAGGAAGAAGAATTGGAAAAATGCCTGGATATGGACATCATCGTCGACAAAGCCATCGAAGCGACGGAAGAATCGGGCATCGTCTTCATCGACGAATTCGATAAGATCGCCGAAAAGGGCCGTTCCAACGGGCCCGACGTCTCCCGCGAAGGCGTACAGCGCGACATTCTGCCCATCGTCGAAGGAGCTACGGTCAACACCAAGTACGGCCCGGTCAAGACAGACCACATCCTCTTCATCGCTGCCGGTGCCTTCCATGTATCCAAGCCGAGCGACCTCATTCCGGAACTGCAGGGCCGCTTCCCGATCCGCGTCGAACTCCAGTCCCTGACGGTCGATGATTTCCGCCGCATCCTGACTGAACCGAACCAGTCCCTGGTCAAACAGTATAAGGCCCTCCTGGAAACGGATGGCGTCACCCTGGAATTCACCGATGACGGCATCGACGCCATTGCCGAATACGCATACCGCGTCAACTTGGAAACGGAAAACATCGGCGCCCGCCGGCTGCACACGATTTTGGAAAAAATCCTCGAAGATGTGGCCTATGAAGCACCGGATATCGACGAAAAGCACATCGTCGTCAATAAAGAATTCGTTTCGGGCAAGCTGAACGACGTCGTCCAGAACGTCGACTTGAGCCATTATATTTTATAAAACGGGGGAAATATGAACCGACCTTATGCGAAATTAACGATTACCAAGAAGGGGGAACGGGCTGCCCGCAGCGGCCACCCCTGGGTATATGGCGAAGAAGTGACCCATGTCGAAGGCACGTACCAGACAGGGGACATCGTCGACGTCTACAGCGACAAAGACCGCTATCTCGGCACGGGCTTTGCCAACGACATTTCTAAGATACGCGTGCGTATCGTGTCGCGCAATGCCAACGACCGCTTCGACGAAGCTTTCTGGCAGCGCCGGGTCAAATATGCCCTGGACTACCGCAAGACCGTCATGGGCGATAAAGACTTCGCCTGCTGCCGCCTCATCTTCGGAGACGCCGACGACATGCCGGGCCTGACCGTAGACCGCTATAACGACGTCCTCGTCGCCCAGACCCTGTGCTATGGCATGGACCAGGTCAAACCGGTCATCTTCAAGGCTCTCGTCGACGAACTGGCCGCCATGGGCGTCACCATCCGAGGCATTTATGAACGGAACGACGTCAAAGTCCGCGAACTGGACGGCATGGAAGAGTATAAAGGCTGGTATCAGGCCGACTTCCTGCCCCAGCCGGGCAGCGTTTTGACGACCATCGACGAAAACGGCATCCTCTACGATGTCGATGTGGAAAATGGCCAGAAGACGGGATTCTTCCTGGACCAGAAATACAACCGCCTGGCTGTCGCCAAAATCGCTGCCGGCAAGCATGTCCTGGACTGCTTCACCCATACCGGAGCCTTTGCCCTCAATGCGGCCAAGGGCGGGGCGGCCAGCGTCACAGCCGTCGACATTTCCCAGGAAGCCGTCGACATGACCAACGAAAATATCCGCCGCAACGGCCTGGAAGACATCGTCACGGCCAAGCAGGCCAACGTCTTCGACCTCTTGACCGATCTGGCCGACCACAAGTGCCATGACTATGATTTCATCATCCTCGACCCGCCGGCCTTCACCAAATCGGGTCATACCGTCCACAACGCCATCCGGGGCTACAAGGAAATCAACTTGAAAGCCATGAAACTCCTGCCCCGCGGCGGTTACCTCGCGACCTGTTCGTGCTCCCACTTCATGCGTGACGACCTGTTCCGCCGGATGCTCCACGACGCCGCCAAAGACGCCGGCGTCCGCCTCCGCCAGATCGAAGGGCGCCAGCAGTCGCCGGACCATCCCATCCTCTGGAATGTCCCGGAAACGAATTACCTGAAGTTCTACCTGTTTCAGGTCGTGTGAGATTGGTGGCTCGTGGTTAGTGGTTAGTAACTCGCTGGTTATCCTCATCGTATGTGTAGTCCCTTTCTCACAGAGAAAACCTTTAAATTTAAAACTATCTGCTAACCACTAACTGCTAGCCACTAACAACTTAAAAGGGCTGTCGCGATGCGACAGCCCTTTTATTATTCCCTAAAATGCGTATGTTTTACCCGCCAGGCGGTCATCTTGTTGAACAGCCAGAAGCCGTAGATGCCCAGCGTGATGATAGTGAAGAACCACCATTTGATGTAGCTGCCGAAGAGCTGCAGGCCTGTTCCATCAAAAGTGAGACGCTGACCGTCGATGATCGTATTGCGGCAGATCCAGCGGCGGAACATGACTTCGCCCCAAGGATAGGCGATGCCGAATGTACAAATCGTAAGGATGACTAAGATGAGGCCATAGCCGATAAATCCGAGTACAGACCCTTCAAATTTCGATTCCCTTTGTAATAACATAACAATCCTCCTTTATGATATATATAGAAATATGATACCATATTTTTTGTTTGACCAATAGGAGGGAAGCATGGTAGAATAAAAAGGTACTTGCGAGTGTGGCGGAATGGCAGACGCACCAGACTTAGGATCTGGCGCCTCACGGCGTGAGGGTTCAAGTCCCTCCACTCGCACCAATGGGACAACCATCGCATTCAGCGGTGGTTGTCCTTTTTTATTGACCCCACAATGTCTGGTGCGTTTGACCCCTTTTTGACCCCGCGACGAAGCAAAATTAAACGAGGTCAATTAATTTATCCACGACTTGTTCTTCAATATCCGGCAAAACGTGACTATATGTGTCCATAGTCTGCTGAAAGGAAGAGTGGCCCAACCGCACCTGCACGACCTTGAAATGAACACCGGCTTTTAGCAATAGCGTTGCGTGGGTATGCCGTAACATATGGAAAGTAAGGTGGAAGCCTGCCAGCTTCCCATATTTATTGGCCGTATGACTGATATATTTTGGATCATATGGACGACCATCGCGCCGGCAGAACAATAACCCGTTATCCTCATAGTCTGATGCGGACATCCTGTTTTTGAGCGTCCACATGATTTGTCGTCTTAAAATGGCCATCGTCTTCGCATCGACGGAAATCGTACGCCGGGAAGCGGCGTTTTTTGTTGTTGGTGATATAACCGGCTTTCTATCGATGAGAAGAACCGTTTGATTGACAGAAATAGTAGATGCTTTTGTATTGACATCACGGATACGCAAGCCAAGTAGCTCAGAGCGCCTAAGGCCAGTGTGTAGGGCCACGTAGTATAGATTATAGTGGCAGGGGTTAGAAATGACGCCTAACAGGCGCTGAGCTTCATCTTTTGATAATGCTGATACCTGCGTTTTCTGCTTTTGCGGTAATTTGACACCACGCATGGGAGATACGGGCAATACTCCATCATTGACAGCCTGATTGAGTCCGATTCGGACAACAGCCAGCGCATACTGTACAGACCGATTACTATATCCGCGATCCAGTAAATCAGCAATCAATTTACGAAACATATGGGGCTGTAAATTGACCAGCTTGATTTTGGCCATGGTTGGCAGCACATACCTGCGCAACTGATATACGTATGATTCATATGTATCTGCCGCCAGCGTCGCTCTGGCGCCTCGTAGCCATATCGACAGCCATTGACCCAGGGTAATATTGTAATCGATGTTAGGCGCGGAATGGAGTGCATTTTTATATTGGTCCCGCCGCTGCTCGGCTTCCTTAATAGTTTTGCCATAAAAGTAATGCCGTTTACCATCAACAGTTAAAGATACCTTATAGCGGCCATCAGGTCGTTTTTTCATTTGTCATCATCACCTTATTATTCACGGCTTGCACACGCCACAAGGCTTATATCCTTCGGCGATGGCTTCATCACGGGATTCAATGGGTACGAAGTTTTCAGGATGCTTGATGGTACGGCAGTCGGTATAGTGGAATTTCATGGAACGGGGATTGCCCAGGTAGTCGGCGGCAAAGGCTGTACCGACTGAGGACAATACGCAGATCATAGCCAGGGCCAGAGTAAGTTTCTTCATCATAGGATTCATCCTTTCTTTTATTTTTTCTTCAGTTGGTTTTTCTTTCATTGTTACCTGGGGATAATTTGTCCCTATGTAGTTACCGAGTTCTGTATATATCTTTTGAATATCTGTTGAAAAACACATATATTTCGCAAGATAAATCATTGCTATTTAGTATCTTGTGGACATCTGTACCTTTTTATACAACATAAAAGGCCTTGCATCTCTAAGGATACAAGGCCTTTTTGCTTTAGGTGTGGGGTTTCACCACAATGTCCTAATTTTAGGTGCGGGTAACCGCTGTGTTTTATATCCTTATGATACATTAGCTTGAATTGGTTGTCAAGGTTGGTTTGTAAATAGTTCGATAATTTTCTTATCAATGCGATTTAGACCATCGTTTGATAGTTTCAGCCCAAACAAGATGTCATATTTATCCGTGGGATCTAAAACACGCATTTTACTTACGGTCCGTATTTGATTAACGACGGCAATGCTACCATGCTTTAAAACCGATAACTTCTTCTTTGTTTTTAACAACAATTGTTCTTTTTGGTTTAAATCATCAAGTTTAGAGAAAAATTCCTTTTTATTTTCTTCACTGTTGATATGGTCAACAGCCTCTTTGAGTAGATTTATTTCCGTCGGAATGGAAATCTTTAATGATTCAAATTTCGCTTGGATTTTGAAGTATAATTCTTCACCAAGATATGCTTCTGATGGATGCAATTTTGACAGGTCTTTGGAATTTTTTAAAGAGGATAGCGGAACTATTACTAGATTAGGGTTACGCCGGTTGCTGTTTTGCAAAACAATACCATAATGCAGGCCTCCAAGCTCTGATCCGAGATTGAAGCCTAGGTTTAAGTTTACAATATTTCCCCGTTTAAAGTCAGGGTAGTATTTTGGATTAAAGGTGGTTTCGTTTTTGATGTAGTTTTTGTAATCACGTAGCCAATAATATAATAAAGCCGCCTTTTTATAGGTGTCTTCACCTGATGACAAATTCGTGAATAATTGTTGAAAATCGCTCAACAGGTTTTGCACCTTTATATCAAGAGATTGTTTATTTTGAATGTCTTTAAGGTCCATAATGAAAATCACCTCTTGTAACAATATATATCAGCAATGGCGAAAACGGATTATTTAGTTATTTGATGATTACAGATTTGCTTTATCGCTTTTCTTTTGTTTGATTCCAGAGAAAATGTAGAAAATAGCGAAAATAATGAACAAGCCGCCCCAAATAGACAAGTCTTTATAGACATCCGAATTGGCGACCCCTAACAGACCGGATAGGCCATAAACAACGCCTGCGACGATGGAGCCCGTTGCGTTTTTGCGGCAGACGATAGCGATGATGCCGGCGATGACGACCATAAAGGCTACGACTAAGCCGACACTGCCACCAGCATCAGAGCTGGCATTGACGGAATTAACGAATCCTGCGGCACAGGACTGGAAAAGAATAATGAAAAACAAAATGAATGAAACAATACCAATGATTAAACGAGCATTTTTCAATTTACTCACTCCTCCATCCGTTCCGCCATATTGCTGATTTTCAAATAGGTAATTGTAGGAAGTTACTTGAGGTTGCTCTGCATTTTACTATCTACAGCACCATCTTTAAAAGATATCTGCAAGAAGCCACCCTTTGGGTTATGCCAATGGAATATCTTTTGATCGCTGTTGAATAGTTTAGTTTCGGAAGAAAGACAGCCGTCAAACCCCAAGATTCCTTTCACATCATCATAGGACATGCCGGTTTGGATTTGGTTGAACTTATCCATCGTAACTTCCTTACCTTTAGGAGCTTTGGATGTTGTGCCCATTATTTGCTTAGACTTTAAAACACCATTTTGGAAATGCAAAGATACATTGATACCCTTTGGGCCGTCCCATTTATATGATGCGGATTTCAGATTTCCTGTATCTGAAGATTGAGTTTGTTGCCCATCACTGCCCATAATGGTTTTAGCTTCATCATAAGAGATACCCATTTGGATGCTCACGAATTTATTGTAGTATTCTTGAGCTTCAGATGCCTTCTGCTCTTGCTTAGGCTGATTATTGCCAGATCCGGAAGTGTTGTTACTCCCGCATCCGCCAACAGAAACGGCGGCCAACATGGCACAAAAGGAAGCGGCTACTAACATTGATTTTTTCATATACATCAGTCCTTTCTAAAATTTTCGCCTCATTTCCACGACCTTGCCAATGATTTGTATAGGAAGGTTTTGGATTTCTTTGTTTGAATAAAATTGAGGGGTATAGATAGCGGCATTATGGCCGATGAGGGTGATGCCGGCCGGGCTTTCTTTTATTTCCTTAACGGTGGCATCGTTACCGTTTACAAGGACGATGGCAATGTCGCCACTATCGACAGTGGATTGTTTCTTGACGATGACGATATCCCCATCACGGAGTGTCGGTTCCATCGAGGCCCCTTTGACCTGGAGCGCAAAATAATCGCCAGTAGCTGCCATTTCCGGCGTGATTTCCTCATAATCAAGAATCTCCTGGACGGCATCAATAGGAACACCAGCGACGACACGACCTAGAACAGGAATTTTAATGCCGTGAATTTTCCCTTTAGACAAAGAGTCCCCGAACAGATCGTCTCGAGACATATTAAATAATGTCATCAGCTCTTTGATAGCCTTATTTCTTGGTACAACACCTGCATTTTCCCAGCGATCTACAGCCTGCTGGCTAACTCCTATCTTTTTTGCTAAAGCTTCTTGCGATAATCCCAGTCTTTCACGGTTCCTTTTTATATTTAAACCGATACTCATTTGACCCCCTCCCAATCGTCATAATCCTATTTTACCTCATTATACTAAAAATATTAGTAAAATAAAAACTAATTTAAATTGTTCCACACTATTGAATACTAATTAAATTAGTGATACAATATGATTACAAAATAAATTAGTTAAAAAGAAAGAAGGTGATGTAAGTGCGTAAAGCATTAATTGCATATCGAGGAGTGCGTAGTCAAGAAACAATGGGGAAGTTATTCGGAGTTTCACAACAAACGTGGAGTGCGTGGGAAGTAGGAAGAGCAACACCGCCGGCTAAAACTATGCAAAAGATTGCCAAAATGAGCAATCAATCAATCGAAACGCTTTTTCCTGACATTTTTAACTAATTTAAATTGTTAAAAGGCAATTAGTACTAAATTGTAAAAAAGAAAAATGGGGAAAAATATAAAGCTAAAAATTATGGCCATCGAGTACTGGATCTACGACACCGGGATGCTCAAGGAGCACATGACGTTTCTGGAATTTCTGCTTTTGACAGGGAGAAACTGAGGTTAAAGGAGATGAGAAAATGAAACATTACAACGAATACGTAGACAGCCGTGGCTGGCATTATCGAGCTATGCCGCTTATCGGCGGTCAACCATACGCACCTTGCTATCAGCGTACACCCGGTGGCGGTTGGCATCGGATGAAACAGATGATGTTGCGCATGACATTGGCCGAATCCAAACAAGATCTTGATGAATATGCGGCCAAGAAAGGCTGGACGGGATTAACGAATTATATGGGAGGAAACCCATAATGGACAGCATGACAACAATTAAGGTACTTCGACAAGAAGTATATGACGCGGCGTACAGGTATTACATGGACCTTCGCCTCAATCCCTCTAAAACGCCAAATACGTACTTCATATATGCCGGAGTAGAAAGACTAGCCAAAAGCATACTTAGAGGGGGGAGCCGCCATACCTATCCGGATATGGCTGATGACTGGCTGGACCATATCGAACAAAAGGCCAAGCAAGACGTATACTGTTTGAATTGGCCGCATTAAGGGCTGGGGATATTATGAGAAAACTAATAATGGAAAATACTCGGGACTGCACTGGAACCATGGTAACGCAGTTCAAGAGCCCGAAAGGTGGAAACCTGACCTTCGTGGACATTCATAATTACCTGGTCCGTACATTTGGTGGCGGTGTATATTTGGCCGTCATAAACGCAAACGACGGAGAGATTGTAGATAAAATCGACGTCATAGACGCGTATGATGCCAGCGACATGGAACGTTTCCTTTGATGTTCAGTTTCATTATAGCGGAAAGGGGATGGATGAACATGAGTAAAAGGTTCGGGATTGAAATAAAAAGAGCCCGTAAAGGTGCAGGCTTCACGCAGGAGCAGGCAGCGGAAGCACTAAATGTTTCCGTGCGAACGTATGCCAAATACGAAGGTGGCGAAATCCTACCGTGCGATGACATGGTAGCAGCCATGATGCAGGTTTTCGATAATCCTTGCCTGGGATATACCTATCTCTCGCAGGAATCGGAAGTCGGCCGGCTGATTCTGCCGAAAATCGGCAAACTGCCAGGCGTTGCGGCCGGAGCCATGCAATACCATATCGCCTTGGCAGAAGCCAGCAGCGACTCGATGAAGCTGGAGAAAATCTGCTGTGACGACAAAATCGACGCATACGAAGCCTTAGCCATACAGCCGCTCATCGACAAGATCTTTGAATTAGCCGGACGAGGATTGACGCTTTGGCTCACATGTCCGAAACGGACACAAAAAAAGAACCGCCCGGCGGCAACCGAACGGCTCTAAAGGAAAAAAGTTGTTACAGACATTATAGCACGACAATTGAAGGAAGGGAAGAAGATGGAACGAAGTCCAATGGAAAAGATGAAGCTGTGCGATCAGCTCACATGGAATCGAAAAGAATTGGCACAGGTAACAGGAAGAAGCCAGGAAATCGTAGATAAGTGGATCTACGAAGGGGCGCCATGCATCAAAGAAGGGCATACCTATGTATTTGAACGGACAAGCATCATTGCCTGGCTTCGTGAACGGGCTATTAATCGTATCGGCATGACCCGAAAGAACGTCTATGACGACGTATTTCCTGGCATCGAACTAGCGTGAACAGGAGGGAAAACGATGAAAAGAGAAAGGCATATTGGACGGTTTTTACTTGCCCTGGCGGTGGCTTGCAGTGTCGGCCTGTATGTAGGCCATTCACTGGGAGAAACCGTGAAAGCCCAGGAAGATGCCCAAGTCCACATCGTGGACCAGGGAGAAACACTGTGGGAAATCGCCAGGCCCATTGCGGATGAACGCGGTATGGATATCCGCGAAGTCATTTACATCATCAGCGTGAACAACAATATTGCTGGAAAGGATGACATTCATCCTGGGCAGCGGTTAGTCATTAATTTTTAAGGAGTGTGATACAGATGACAGTCAGAATGCAGCCTCTACGGGCAACATTTACAAAACTATCGACCAGCTGATTGACTTCTGCCGGCACCGTAAAAAGGATTGTCAAGGATGCCCGATAGCCATTGAATGCAGTAAAATTCGCAACGGCACTAGGCCAGGAGATCTGCTGAAACTAGGAGGAATTGAAAATGCCTGATGGAAAAATAGCCAAGAATAGGCACTTTATCCCTAAGCTGGGAGATAAATATTATTATGTAGGCATCGACGGAAACCCCATTCACAAGGAATTCAGTGAAGAGCTGTTGGATGAAATGAATTGCTACCTGGGGAACTGCTTTAGAAGCCGCGGCGCTGCTGTTGCGGGTTCCGCTGAGATGCTAAAGCGCATCAATGAGGTGGGTAAAACTATTCGCAGGAATGAACTGAGGTGATGCCGGATGAAATGGGTAGATGTAAACGAAGAATTGCCAGTCCCGCAGCGTCGCGTGTTGGTAGCGATGCACGCGGGAACAGAATGGGAATTTAAAGCAGTCGGGGCATTTTGTCAAAACCATTGGATCGTAGACGGGGAAACCCGTCTCGTCCCGATGAAAGAAGTACAGTACTGGGCGCCGATTGCATCAACGCCACGGAGAAAAGTGAGGGACTGAAAAAATTGCTGAAAATATTAGAATTATTCGGCGGAATCGGTAGCCCAAGAGTGGCGTTACGGAATTTGGGAATACCTGTAAAGGCTATCGACTACGTCGAAATAGATGAAAATGCAGTCCGTAGCTATAATGCCATGTTTGCCGATGAATTGCCATATAAAACGCAGGACGTCCGCGGCTGGAATTTAAAGCCCGATATCCTCATCCATGGCAGCCCTTGTCAGGACTTCTCGATTGCCGGTCACCAAAAAGGTGCAGATCCCGGCAGCGGAACCCGGTCATCCCTTATGTGGGAAACATTGAATATCATCAAAAACATGGGACTGTGGCGACCGAGAGTCATCATATGGGAGAACGTGAAGAACGTCCGCAGCCGGTACATGGTACACAATCACGAACGGTACATGGACGAATTGAAAAAGCTTGGATATACGAGCAATTTTAGTGTGTTGGATGCCAGAGATTTCGGCATACCGCAGGCCAGACAGCGAATATTCACGATATCACTGTTAGGCGGACAACGTTTTGACTTTGATGCTCTCCAACGGAAGCCGATGGAGCCAATCAAGAACTACTTGGAAAAAAAGCGTGTGGATGATTTTTATACCGTCAAAGCCCCTAGTATGGTACGAGCAATCGGCAAAACGGGAACTGTAAGACGGCTGCCGATAATCAAGGAGTATTGCTACACGATAACGGAAAGGCCCGATAGAGCGCCTGGAAGCGGGTGCTTACCAATAGGCAATGGCAAATACCGCTACCTGACAGAAAAAGAGTGCTGGCGGTTGCAAGGATACAGCGACGATGACTTTGAAGCAGCCGCCGCGGTAAATTCTCGACGGGCGTTGTATAAACAGGCAGGAAATTCGATTCCTGTACCAATCTTTGAAAGCATCTTCAAGCGGATGCTATAGGAGGATAACATGAAATTTTTTTACAAGCGGGATTATCCACAACCTGGCGAAAAATGGCGACACTTTAAGGGCCACGTCTACAAAATACTTTTTATTGCAGGTGATACCGAAAGGGAAGGCCTCGACATTGTTTATCAGAGTACAGAGGCACCACGCCTCAAGTGGGTACGACCACTCACAATGTTCATGAGCGAAGTTGACCACGAAAAATATCCAGATGTTACGCAGAAATGGCGGTTTGAAAAGGTGGCGGATGCAGATGAATGACGTAAATCATCCCAATCACTACACATGGCGCGGCACAGAATGCACCAAGGCCGTTGAAATCATGACAAGCGGGGCCAGTGGAGCCGATGCAATGTATATCGGGAATATCGTCAAGTACCTGTACCGTTATCCGGCTAAGGGAACGCCGCTAAAAGACCTCATGAAAGCTAAACAATATCTTGATTTTTTGATTACGAACCAGGAAGTCAAGGCAGGCACGAAAAATCATGGAGAAAGACAATGAGAGGAGATAGCTAAGATGAAAACATTTTCGATGTACCAGGCTGAGCGCATGATGTACCGCAAAGCCTACGTTGCCGGTGATTTTGACCCGGTAGTAAAGCTGATGCGGAAAATCACCGGCGATGATGAGTATTATAAGCATTCATACCTGGGCATAAAAAAGGGGAAAGGTAAGAAAAATCATGCATTTTGGTAAATTTACGCCATGGACAGCATGGCATGACGTATTGGATGGAACGGAACATTACGAATTCCGGTTCCCTAATGGCTACGGGGCTTCCGTCATCCGCGGCCCTTACGCCCCTCACGAATGACGTACTAGGTTCCCTGTGGCCGGACGAAGTCACAGCGGCATTACAGAAAATCAGCAGTTGGAAGAAATAGGAAAGAATAGGAAAAATAGGAGGAAATGACATGACGATTATTATTGCAGGCGTGATTATTATTTTAGGGATTTCGTTCGGGATAGGAATCTTATTTAAAAATAACGGAACGATCACACTGACGACATGTGCAGCCGCACTGGTAACATTCGGCATTTTTGTTGCCATGGCAGCCGGCATTGTCTTTGGATATCCGGTATATAAAGTCTGGGAACAGAGCAAGGCCGGAGAAGCAGCATTGGCTAAAGCAACCCAGGACCGTCAAATCAAAGTCCAGGAAGCCGAAGCAGAAATGGAAGCAGCCAGCAAACAGGCCGAAGCAAACCGGATATTAGGGGAAAGTATCCGTCAGTACCCGGAATCCATGGAACAGAAATGGGTCGAAGCCATCGAAAAGACATCGAACCAGGTCATCTACCTGCCGACCGAAGCTTCCGTCCCCATCACAGAAAGCGCCCGTATGGCACAGAAAGCACAGAAATAAGGAGTGAAAAAATTGAACATCATTGGCGTTGACGACAAATATGAAAAGATTCTCTGGTGTGCTATGCGGTATGCGCTGGGACGGAGGACATACCTTACGATGGAAGTCATTGATTACATCAAGAAAGTATTACCAGCGCTGAGTTTGGACACATTGATGATGATGCAGCAGGACATTGAAAACCAACACGACTTTGGTGATGAACTGTATGAAATGCGTTGGATGATGTTGTACGGCAATATCGTCACTGAAATCCAAAAGAAATACGCGGGCAAAAGAAAGGAACAGCCATGAAAAAGCAAGATGCAGACAAATGGTTCCGGCGGATGCAAAACCGCAATGTCCATCACGACATTGTCCAGGAAGCCATTAAGCTGGCAACGAAAGAAATTAACGCGGGACACTGGCACGGATACGCAGAAGAAATATATTACAAAGACGGATTTCCCTGCATCCGCTGGCAGGATGGCCATTGCGCTCATTACAACGTCGTAAAAGGTACTGTATATTGATGTGTCCGTTATGTGGC
The DNA here is from genome assembly GCF_000417505.1 of Megasphaera sp. NM10. Lineage (GTDB taxonomy): Bacteria > Bacillota > Negativicutes > Veillonellales > Megasphaeraceae > Megasphaera > Megasphaera intestinihominis. The sequence goes on along the minus strand of NZ_APHY01000010.1, from coordinate 19,348 downwards.
AAGCCGACTCACAGTTGGATCTATTGCCGAAAATACAAAATGGATATCTGCCAGGACCATTGCGAAGCTTATCCGTGGTTCATGGGTAAGATGTTATGGAATTGTCGCTATTCAGAGAGGAAGGAAAAGAATGAAAATCGCTATTTACAATTTAAAAGGGGGCGTCGGCAAGACCGTAACAACGGCAAATCTGGCCCACCTTTACGCTACACAACGAACGTATCACGTTCCGGGAAGTCATCGCGGCCAGGCACCGCAAGTGCTGATGATTGACTGCGACCCACAAGGGAATCTGACACAGTTTTATAAACGCTACAATCAGACATCTCCATGCGGGATGCGGGAAAAAGAAATCATCGGAACGGACTGGCCGTTCCTGTCGCTCATGCCTGGAAACATGGATTTGTATGAACTGGAACGCAGCTATTACGAAAGCAAGACCGTAGACGCCTTGGACAATCTGGATAAGGGCTATGATGTCGTCCTTATCGACTGCCCGCCAGCGCTGAATATGTTAACCATCAATGCCTTGAGTATCGCTGATTATATCGTTATCCCAGTACGGTTGGATGCTTTTTCCAGCCAGGGACTGGTAGAACTCGACACCCAGCTACAAGACGTCCTGCAAATCAATCCGGGGCTTCAACTGCTGGGCGTGCTCATCACGCACGATGAAAGGACTACGCTGAGTGATGAAGCGGAACGACTGCTAAGGGCTAAATTTCCAGTATTTGATACGAAAATCAGCCGGAGCCGCTGGATCATTGATAGTACCTTGATGTGCAAGCCGCTGGCCGAATTGAGCATGACCCTTAAACCCTCATGGCAATATCGAAAATTAGCCAATGAAATCATAAAGAAGGTGAAACAATGAGCTTAATGGAAAATATGGGCCTCGTCAACAAAGACAAAGACCGGACGATCAAGCAGATTCCGGTCAACTTGCTCGTAGAGAACCCGGATAACTTCTATATCGTCGGCGATGTAGAAGAATTGAAGAACTCGATTATCGCCGCCGGCGGCGTCCGTCAGAACTTGATTGTCGAACCGATGAAAGACGGACGGTACATGATTGTATCCGGCCATCGCCGGTGCAAGGCCGTCAAAGAGCTGCTGAAAGAGCAGACTGTGGGGATTCCCGATACCGTACCTTGTGAAATTTCTACGGACCACTACGGAAATCAACTGCTGCTTATCGATACGAACAGCACGTCCCGGGACTTGACTGCCTGGGAACGGGTCGAGCAGTATAAACAGCTCAACAGCCTGTTCAAGTACGGCGTCATGACGAATCAAATCAACGGGCGCAAGCGCGACGCAATTGCCAAGACGCTGCATGAAAGCACGACCAATATCGCCCGATACTCAGCCATTTCCAACAACCTGCGGAAATATTACGCCGACTGGATGAAATCGGGAAAATTAGGCATTTCTGCGGCTTATGAACTATCTAAATTAACGCCGGACCGGCAGAAAGATTTCTATGAACAGCATATGGATGACGATGAAATTACCCTGAAATCCATCGAAGAATTCATCCATCCAGTGACAGAAGAAGCGCCGGCCCAGGAAGCGGCCGTACAGGAAGAAATAACTGTGCAGGAAGAAAGACCGGAAGCGGACGAAGAAGATACGGAAGATATTTCTGACGATGATGAAGCGGAAGACATCGAAGAAGTACCAGAAGAAGCGGCCCAGGAAGAAACGCCAACAAAAGATAAACCCATCACATCAGAAGAATACATGGAACTGCAAAAAGAATATAAGAAGGTCATGAGAGATATCATGGATAAACATCGGCTTATAGATAATTATGTAGAACTGGAAAAGAATGGCTCGTACACCCAGATACAAATGATACACAACATGCAGTGGGCCGCCAGCAGTATGTGTAAGCAGTTGGACTACCTGCTGGAGCTGGTTGATAAGATGAAGGCGGTGAGAGGACATGCAGAAAAGTAAGAAAAGAAACTTGGAAATCGGAAGCAATGCCGGTGAAACAACAACGGCAACACTCGTATTCATGGCTCTTCATGACGACTATGGCTTCGGCCAAAAACGTCTGGAACGAATCAAAATGAAATGCAATGAATACAACAGGCAGGAAATAAAAGATGATCCTACATTCGAAGGGACGGCCTTCATTGCGATGAGACAGAAAATGGAGGCGTTAGGAGTCAGCGAACGACTGGAACGGGACTTTATCAATTGGATCATATCCGGAGTGGGCTTGAATGGGCGCTATCAGCGGACGTCGGCGATGGCCAGCGTCGAAGCATCGTACATTCACCTGTTCCTGGCCATTCACGAATTGTTCGGTTTCGGGGCGCAGCGTCTCAAAGCCATTCAGCAGAAAATCAAATTCTATGCCGGCTGTATCCGCGAAGGAGAGCCGGGGATTGAAGAATTTATGAAATGTATGGCCGTCGAATGTGGTCAGGTATATCCGGGGCTGATTGCCTGCGAAGAAAAGTACGGAGAAGTAAAGATTTATGGATAAGGGGTGGAAATATGATTTGTCCTTGCTGTGGCCGGGAATTCCAGGCCAAGGGAAATGGAAAGTATTGCGAATCATGCCGGCATCGCATCCTAGATGAATATACCAAGTGGCGGCGCATGAAGACGAGAAAGAAACTGAAGAAGTGTATCGTATGTAGACGGCCGCTGGAACACTACACATCGCCATATGTGTGCAGCCGTGAATGTGGAAATATTGCCAAGAATATCTTGCATACAGAAAAGCAGCGGCTGTCACGGCAGGCAAATAAGCAATGGAAAGAAAAGATGTGCTATGGGAATGGGAAGGAACAGCCCGTACCCCGGCGCAAACTCAAGAAGCCGTTATCGCCGTTGGGGCTCGATATTGAGCAGGCGAAACTTCACCACATGGACTATCCGACATGGATGAACAGCAAAGAACGGAAGGAATGGAAAGCACAATGCACGTAACAGATTATGAACTCAGGGCTATAGTATGGCGGGGTATGATTATCATCAGTCTTTTATTTTGGGGCGGATTTATTTATATTCTGGCCCACATCTTAAATTAAAAATGGACAATGGAAACGTTCATTTCGAGCGTCTCCATTTTTCCATATATATGTATATAAAGGAAGTGATGGGCCACAGGCCCATTGGGGCTTGTAGTAGGCGTTATATTTAGTGCCACCTGGAAAGGAAGTGAGACCATGGGGTTTGTTCGTAATGTGAAATATTTCTGCGGAAAAAGATATTTTGAAACGGATTTGTTTGAAGTTCCCGATATGGGGAAACGTGGAAAGAAGATGAGAGAAAAGAAAGTCAACCTGTCTTCGCCGGATCAAGTACGCCGAAATAAAAAGAAGGCATTGCGAACATTCTGCCAGAAAGTAAAAACGAATTTCACGGGAGACGATGTTTATTTGACATTGACCTATGACACGCTGCACAAACGGGACAACGTAAAGAATGCCAAGAAAGACTTCCATAATTTCATCAAGCGCGTGAACCGTCGGCGTAAAAAAGCGGGGCTTCCCTCGGTAAAGTATATGGGAGCCATCGAACGAAAGGGGACGAATATTCATTTTCACCTGATTATTAGCGGAGGCCTGGACCGTAATGAGCTGGAAGACGTTTGGGGCAATGGCCTGAGCAATGCCAGCCGGTTGCGGATAGACGATGCGGAATTGATGCAGCGGCTCTGCCAATACATCATGAAGGAAGCCCGCAACAAAGAGAAATTTGAGAACACATATATTTGTTCTCGAAATCTGGAAAACCCGAAGGTCACGAAAACAGACTGGGCGTTTACGCATCGCAAGCTGGAAGAACTGGCCGGACAGACCGAATGCCGGGACGTATGGGAGAAATTATATCCTGGCTATGAATTCATCGAAGCCAGCAGTACGTTCAATGAATTGACGGGCTGGCATATCACGGTAAAAATGACGAGGAGGGATAGCGACGTATATTGCAAAAACGAAAAGGGTACGCCTCCGGGGAGTCAAGCTAAAACGGCTCAACGACAGCGTACACGAAAGAGACGGGTATAAGTGCATCGTCTGCGGGAGATACATCGACGACGGGGAAAAGATGCACCATGAGCCGTGCGGGATTTATAAATCAGACGAAATCAACAAAACCGTCACGCTTTGTGAGCGATGCCATTACGAACGCCATCACGGGGCCAGGGCGGCAGAAATACGAACGAAGTGCGTTGCCTACTTACGAACCATTTACGGGGATGCAGGCGCGCGCAAGGAATAGGAGGTGAGACGATGGAAGTGCATATCAGCATTACCGGGGACGACGAATCCGTGAAAAAAGTTCTGGACATTTTGACGGGCGGCCGCATCCTGGACAATCTGGAAACGACAGTGAAGCCCAAGAAACATCCAGGACGACCGAAGAAGAAAGTAGAGGAAGACATTGACATGAACGAAGTATCGGAAAAGATTTTCGGAAAGTAGGCGAGGCGAATGAACAGTGAACACTACCAAGACCCGACAGCGGAAAAAGCGATTAGCCGGGTTGAGAAGAAGCGGCAGGAGAAGCGGAGGAACCGCAGGTATCGTATACGCCGGATGCTATTGAAGCAGGCGCTGGAAGAGATTGCGACTATCTGCGGATTCAAGGTGCACATTACGTTCATCGAAAGCAAGGTGAAGTTATGATCATCAGCAAGATTCACGTGCGCAGTAATGTTGTCCGAATCGGATACCTCGAAAACGAAAAAGAAGTGCCGCGGGAATATGTACTGAAAAGCAAAGAACTGGCCCGGCCAGAATTATATAAGGCCATGGAGCATATTTTTCCCGTCATGGCCAATGTGGATACCTGCTTTGCCGCGGTATGCGATGGGGTGATTGAAGACATCGTAATTAAATACAATCGGGACAACAGCATCAACAATTACGTTTTATCGGGAGCGATGCATGGCGATGATGAATTAGTCGCTACATTCAAGACGGAAAAGATTTATGCTAAAAGCTGGATGGAGCTGGACAATGCCGTGCGAAGCGCCATGAAGGAAGCGGAATTATTCATCCAGGGAAAGCGGGCGCAGATGACGCTGGACATTGAAGCGGAAATGCCGGCACCGAAATTGGAGGGAGGGGTAGCGTGACAAGCACAGAGTATCTCAAACTGGTCTATGAGTCGGAAGAAAAAGCCAACATGCTGCTGAAAGAAATCAGTCAGATCCAACACGACTTGCTGGCATTGAATGCCATTGATTATGAAAAGCCGCGAGTCAGCGGCGGGAACGGGCGGAATGCGATGGAAGACCGGATTATCGGGTTTCTGGATAAGCGCGACAAAATGTTACGTGAATACCTTCAGACCGTAAACCGCCCGTGGGAATTCAAGAAGCTCGTCGAATGTATGGACGATGAGCGGATGCAGGCGATAATGAAGCGGCATTATTTGTGGCACGAAACCTGGGAAAAAGCCTGCGAAGGAATCTGCTCAGACAGCTGGCTTCGGCGCAAGGAAAACGGACTGCGTGCCCAGGCGCTGGAAGAATTCGACAAAATCTTCAAAAAAAATAAAATTAGTTCATGCTAGTTCATGGTAGTTCAGGTTGGACCTGTGGTATAGTGTATATGTGAAGCAATGGGAATGGCATAGAGCACATGATTGTTTTCACCCCTCAAGAATAGATAGACACGCAAGGAGCAGCACCCCGTCCACATAGACGGGGTGTTGTACTACCCGGACAGCAGTCATGCGCCACGGGTCAATGCACAGGATGTACCTTGCCTGTATGCTGTGCGCATTGGAGACGCTGGATACAAAACAGAAAGGTTTTGCGAAGGTTTCTGGTCAACTTGAGGAAAATAAGATTTTTGATTCGATGAGTCCGGAAATTTTTATTTCTGGATTTTTTTTGACTAGGTTCTTCTGGGTTAACAAAAGCCTTGCGCGACCGCGGCGCCCGAAAGAAAACTAGATTTTAGTAAAATTCAGCCCTTAATTTATATTTTCAAATGGTTTTAGTGAAGCGGGGTATGATTTATTTATATAGCTCATGCGTCCGCATAAACAAATCAAAATGTTAAGTCAGAGAGGAGGGAGGGCGTCATGAAAGTACGCGGGAAAGCCCGTGAAATCACGGTTACTCAGCGTTCGCTGGCCGACGCAATCGGCTTAACCCCTCCTAGAATCTCTCAGTTAATCCAGGAAGGCATCGTCATTCGCGATGAAAAAGACAAGAGTGGCGGCGTCTTTTTGGTACAATCCATCCTCAATTACAAAGACGCCACCAAAGGAAGCGGCGGCGATGAAGACATAGACTATATGACCGAAAAAGCCCGGCATGAAAAGACGAAGCGGGAAATCGCTGAATTACGCCTGGCCAAGATGGAACACCGTGTATACAGTGCCAAAACGGTCGAATTAGTTATGACAGAAATGTTGTCTAACTTGAGGACGCAACTGTTGGGACTGCCGACAAAACTGGCGCCACAACTGGAAGGGAAAACCAAAGAAGAAATTTACGCCAGATTGACGAAAGAATTGGAAGAAAAGCTATCTGAGCTGAGTGAATACAGTCCGGATCTCTTCACCGATGAAGAAGTAGAAGAGGAGGACGAGCCATGAAGTCAGCGAAAGAATTGTGGCAATATATTTCCCGACACGGCTTGAAACCGCTGCCGAAGACGTCTGTCAGCGAATGGGCGGATACATACCGCTATTTGTCGGCCGGCGTTTCGTCAGAGCCGGGCAAATGGCGGACGGAACGGGCCGAGTACCAACGGGCCATCATGGATGCCTTCACAGAACCCGGCGTACATCGCGTCGTCGTCAAGTCAGCGGCGCAGATCGGTAAATCAGACATCATGAACAACGTCATCGGGCGCTTTGCCCACCTGGACCCGGCTTCCATCATGATGATACAGCCGACAGTAGACATGGCCCAGGATTATTCCAAATCACGTATTGCTCCCATGATCCGCGACACGCCCGTATTGAGTTCGTTGTTCTACGATGTGAAGCGGGCCGGGGATAAGACGGCTAAAACCAGGGATGGAAATAATACGATTCTGTCGAAATTCTTCCCAGGCGGCCGACTGGTCATGTGTGGAGCTAACAGCCCAGCCGGACTGGCCAGCCGTCCGATACGGATTCTGCTGGCCGACGAGGTGGACCGATTTCCCGATTCGGCTGGAACCGAAGGCGACCCGGTAGACCTGGCAGCCAAACGAATGACGACTTTCTGGAATCGGGTCATGGGGCTGTTTTCGACGCCGACAACCGAGGGAAGCAGCCGGATTGATGCGGAATACATCGCCGGCACGCAGGAAGAATGGCAGCATCAATGCCCTAATTGCGGGGAATGGCATCTGCTCCGGTATCTCGACATGGAAACCGATGCAGAGACATACAAAGATGACCGGGGCGAACGGCATGCTATTGTACATCACGTAAAATGGAGATGCCCGGCATGTGGCTATGAATTCACGGAACGGCAAATGAAGAACGCTGTTCAAGGCTATCGAGCACAGAATCCAAAGGCCCGGTCGAATGGTATCCGTTCCTTTTTCATCAATGCTTTCACTTCTCCCTGGACCAGCTGGAATGAAATCATGCGGGAATGGCTGGAAGCCAAAGGAGACCCGACGCGCGAACAGGTTGTGGTCAACACGCGGTTCGGCGAAAGCTATCGACAGCCAGGGGCGTTCGATGACGAAACGATTTTCGTCAGGCGCCGCGAATCGTATGGAGCGGAGTTGCCCGATGGCGTGCTGTTATTGACAGCAGCCGTCGATACCCAGGACAACCGACTGGAATATGAAGTATGTGGTTGGGGAGCCGGTGAAGAGTCGTGGGGTATCCGCAAGGGCGTTATTTTAGGTCGTCCAGACCAGGAATCAACCTGGGAAGAATTGGACACCATTCTCGAACACGTGTACCGGTTCAAAAACGGAACCGGGCTGAAAATCGTCCGTACCTTCATCGACTCTGGCGGCCATTATACCGGCCATGTCTATCGCTATTGTGAAGCGAATTTCACAAAACAGCGGTTCGCTATCAAAGGTTACAGCAACATGCCGGGCATACCGTTGAACTATAAAATTGGGAAGGCATCGGGGACACCGATACCGCTGGTCATCCTCGGCGTAGACGATGGCAAACAGCAGGTCATGAACCGCCTGGCCATCAAAGCCACAGGGCCTCAATACATGCATTTCCCGTTGAATGAAAACAGCGACGGCCTGGATAACCGGGGATATGACGAACTCTATTTCAAGGGACTTATTTCTGAACATAAGACGAAAGTCAAAAAAAAACGGAGTTATCCGTGAGGTATGGCAGACGACAACAGGTGTCCGAAACGAACCTCTAGATCTTCGAGTCTACAACCTGGGATGCATGTTGTCGGTCAATCCGCAATGGGATGAACTGCAAACTATCATGAAACAGCCGGCACAGGAAGCGGTTGTCAGAAAAGAACCACCTAAGCCCGCAAGGAAAAGACGGGTCAGCAAACAGACGAACATTTGGTAGGAGGAACCATGAGTAAACTGCAAAATGAACGACTGGCCCGGTATGTAGAAGCCGAGAAGGCCGTTTTGATGGGACAGTCGTATACCATCGGGAACCGGACCCTGACAAGGGCGGACTTGTCCAGCATCCGCGTCGCCATCGACAACTTGATTGCCAGTGGGGCGACGCTGGATGACAGTGAAACGCCAGGGAAAGGGCGCGGGAAGCGCATTGTATTTTTCGATTAAGGAGGGCCGACCATGGCAAAACGAAATAAACGGTCACGACAAAAGGCGCGGACGCCGACAATCCAGAACAGCGGTTATTCAAACGGCGGGGCTTCGCACGAAAGCAATATTCTAAAAGCCTACAATCCGCGAAAATATTCCGCAAAATCAGACGTAAACGCCAATCTGTATACGTTGCGCAACCGCAGTGCCGACCAATCTATCAATACGCCCATTGGGGCAGCGGCTATCATGACCAGTTCACTGCATACGATTGGGGCGGGGTTGCATCTGTTTCCGCGTCCCAAGTACAAGCTGTTAGGCATGACGGCCGACGAATCACGGGAATGGTCACGCCATGTAGCCCAGGAATTCGACCTGTGGGCCAGCTCGACACAGTGCGATCTGACGAGGCGCAATAATTTTTACGACATGCAGGACATCAACTACACGGGCTATCTCGTGGATGGAGATGCCTTTTGCCTGTTCAAACGCCGGCCGCCGACAGCGGATATGCCGTACAGCTTGCGCCTTCAACTCCTAGAAGGAAACCGGATAAGCAATCCCTATGGCCGGGACTACTATGGTATTACCGGGCCGTATGCCGTCGAAATGACGGCGCCCACACCGGGGAACAAAATCATATCCGGCGTAGAAATCGACCCGGATGGAGCCGTCGCCGCCTATTGGGTATCGAACAAAGTACCTGGCGACCCGGTAGATATAGGGACGATTGCCACCTGGACCCGCGTCAAAGCATGGGGCGACATTTGCGGCATGCCAAACATCATACAGACCAGCAATGACCAGCGGCCGGAACAATATCGGGGAGCGCCGTATTTATCCCCTGTCATTGAGACGTTGAAACAAGTCAGCCGTTACACGACAGCCGAGCTGACAGCTGCCATTGTAAAGTCTTTTTTCTCGCTGTTTTTCACAGAGTCCCAGACATCTGGCGGCACGCTGAATGACTTCATCGGCAAAACCATTGACCCCCAGGGCGGGCCCGTCATCGACCCGGACGAATACGCATTAGGGCCTGGAACCATCAATGCCCTGCCCCGTGGGGTCGATGTCAAAAGCGTCGATGCGTCGCGCAGCATGTCAACGTTTGACGCCTTCACGACGAAGCTGTTGGAAATGGTCGGCAGCGCCATCGGCCAGCCTTACGAAGTCCTGATGAAGCATTTCACGTCGTCCTATTCGGCCTCCCGTGCCGCCATGCTACAGGCGTGGGAAGAATATAAGCGCCGGCGCATCTGGTTCGCCCGCGATTTCTGCCAGCCTGTCTATGAAATGTGGCTGGCCGAAGCCATTGCCATCGGCCGCGTCAAAGCACCGGGATTCTTCACGGATCCATTAATTCGGAAATGTTGGTGCAATGCCGATTGGTATGGACCGACCATGACGATACTTGACCCGGTAAAAGACGTCAATGGCAGTGCCTTGCGGACGACATACGGTTTGAGCACACGCGAACGAGAAGCGGCCGAACTGACAGGCACGGACCTGGAAGAAAACCTGGAACAGCTGGCATACGAACAGAAGATGATTGAAAGATACGGCCTGACTATCGGAAGCCCGGAAGTGCTGGCCGACAAAGGAGAGACAACCCATGAAGAGTAAAAGATTTTGGCGTTTCGTCAATGAAGCGGGCGATGACAATGCAGAACTGCTGCTGTATGGCGCCATCGCTTCGCAGTCATGGTACGACGATGACGTTACGCCGCGCCAGTTCAACGACGATTTGAAAGAATGTGGCGGCAAGAATCTGACAGTACGTATCAACAGTCCCGGTGGCGACGTATTCGCGGCCCAGGCCATTTATACGATGCTCAAAGGCTACAGCGGCAAGAAGACCATGCACATCGACGGGATGTGTGCCAGTGCGGCCACTATCATCGCTTGTGCTGGCGACAACGTCGAAATGCCGCGGAATGCACTGTATATGATTCACAACCCGGCATCTTTTCTCATCGGCGGCTACGATGAACAGGGCCTGGCCAAATTGCAGAAAGCATTGGCATCGACGAAAGAAACGATTTTGAACGTCTATGAGGAACGATGTCATAAGACAACGGATGAATTGGCACAGATGATGGACGATGAAACGTGGATGACGGCCGACCAGGCCCTGGAAAATGGTTTTATCGACGCCATCGACGAAGACTATCAGGTCACGGCCAGCCTGAATGACAATATGCTGATTGTCAATAATATTTCCTGCCCGTGTCACATGAAGAACCGGGCACAGCTTGAAAAGATCATCAACAAAGGAGAAAAAAACATGGATGATAAAACCTTAGCCAGCAAACTGGCAGCCTTATTGGGTTTGAACCCGCAGAACGCGAACAAGGATGCGGATGAATCGAAGCGAATCGCCGAATTGAAGGCATTGAAAAACGGGAACGTATACACCGATGCCATGATTGACCGGGCTATCAGCGACGGTCGGACAGCGGATGATGTAGCTCCTTATATCGAAGCCGCCGCCGGCGTACAGTCGCCGAGTGACCAGGCATTGGCAAGCGTGCGCACCATGATTATGGAACAGATGCAGTCCGGATCTGAACAGGTAACGCCTGTGCCCAAAACAGGGATGCCGCAGGACCAGACAGCCGTAAAGAAAGCTCAGGACATTGAAGACGTAGTCAATGCAGCGAATAGATTGAGAGGTGCAAAATAATGGCAATCAGAGAAGTCATCGACATTAAACACGACCAGCTTATCGGCGGGCCGGAAATTCCGATTTTGCTCAAGAACGTCACATTAACGGCTGGGACAGCCATGAAACGCGGCACGCTGATGACCGTTACCGGGACAGCCGCTATGGCTACGGCTAAAGCCGCTGTTGCCAATGCTATTTTGAGTTGCGACGTGGATGATAAAGCCACCATTGCGACGGTCTATGTTTCCGGCCGATTCCATCGCGAATACCTCATTGCCGCCAGCGAAGATACGATTGACGCCCATGAAGACGAATTGCGAAATGCCGGTATTTTCTTGACATCTGTACACTAGGAGGAACTGAATATGGCTATTGAATTGAGAGATACTGTATCTTTGATGCAGGCAATGGAACGGATTACGCCGCCGGCATCTTTTTTGCTTGATACCTTTTTCCCGCTTGTACCGGCGACAGCCGTTACGACCAAGATTGCCGTAGAATACCGCAAGCGTGGCCGTCAGCTGGCCCCCTTTGTCGTTCGTGGCGCAAAAGGAGCGAGCCTGAAAGACACGGGCTCTAAAATCGCTATCTACCAGCCGCCGATGATGGGGCCGAGTAAGGTAGTAGATCCGGAAGAATTATCGGAACGCGGCTTCGGCGAAAACATCTACAGCACGACGACACCGGCCCAGCGCGCAGCCATCAAGCAGGCTGAAGATATGGTGGATTTGCAGAACGCAATCATAAACCGCAAAGCGAAGATGGCGGCGGATATCTTGCAGACTGGTAAATGCGACATCGAAGGTTATGCCGATGACGGTAAGACGGTGTTGATTGACACCATTGCGTTTGACTTTGACCATAAAGTCACGCCGACGACAACTTGGGATAAAGCCGGCGCGACGATTTACAGCGACATCAAGAACGCTTCGGAACTCATCCAGGAAGACGCCGGTATCGTCCCGACCATGATGATTTGTGGGAAAAACATCGCAGATTATTTGCTGAGCAATGACCAGATCATGAAATGGATGATGGTTCCGACGGCGGACAATCTGTCCCTCATGGGCTTCCAGCCGCAGATCATCAGTCCGCAGATTACTCACGTCGGGCGCATCAAATCGCTGAACCTCGACGTCTATACCTATGCAGAAACGTACACCGACGATGCCGGGAAATCGCAGTATTTCATCGACCCCGATACGGCCATCATCGCCATTCCGGGCCGCGGCAGTCAGCTCCACGGCGCCTGCACCCTGCTCAATGATGCCGGCACGGCCTACGAAACCTTCGTTGCACCGTATGTGCCGTACTATAACGGCAACAAGGATACGCAGGTATTGAGCTTCTACATGTACTGCCGTTGTGTCCTGGCTCCGCAGTTTGTCGACGATTGGGCCGTCATCAAAGCGAAATAGGAGGGATGACCATGAAGTTAGTCGTTACATACGGCTGCGTTTCCATGGGCAAGCACTTATATCGGACTGGTGAATCGTTCGAGTTGCCGGACGATGAAGCGGAAAAACTCATGGAACGGGCCGATGAACAAGTTGTTGCCTTGGTTGGGGACAAAGTGGCCCTGGCTAATGAGCCAGAGACGGAAGAATCGCCGGCAGACGAACCGGGGATGGAACTGCCCCAGGCCGATGCCGCCGCAGCCGTCCAAAAATGAGCACGTTCAAAGAAATGGTAGCTTCGGACATTCCGGCTTTTCTCAATGCTGATGAATTTGCCGAAACACATGAGCTGAATGGCAAGAAGTATACATGCATCGTGCAGAGTCCCAAAGAAGAAGCTATGTTCCAGACACAGGAAATCTATTCCGGCTTCGAGGGAACCCATGGCCAGGTCATCATCATCCATATCGCTAAAGACGATTACCGAGAAGTCCCAGCGGAAGGAGAAAGCTTTACTGTCGATGGCGATTACTGCCTGGTAGATAACGTCATCGACGACATGGGTATCCTGACGATGACCCTGCACAAGAATCACTAGGAGGGCCTATGAGCGTAGAAATCGACATCCAGGGAGATAAAAAAATAATGGATGCCCTGTCCACTCTGAGCGACAAAGAAATCGCCAGGGCAGCCGTAGCGGCCGGGAAGCGGGCAGCCACAGCGGCACGACAGGCCGGAACGAAGGGAATCCGAAGCATTTATACCATGAAGGCCGGGGATTTGAAAGCCAAGGCGCAGATCCGGGCTGATGAGGACGGGGCTACCATCCTTGTCAAAGGGGCGCCCGAGGCAATCCATAAATACCAGGCCAAGAAGCGGCGGGACGGCGTCTTCGTATCTGTAAAGCGAGGGAAAATGACGCATGTCCCCCGCGGCTTTAGCCTGGGCGGGGCATTCGTCGCCCGTAAGGGCAAGGAAAGATACCCGCTGAAAGGCATCTATGGGCCAGCCGTGCCGCAGTTATTCGGCAATCCCGATGTACTGAGCGTCATGATGGACCGTGGCAGTGATGTCTTTGAAGAACGATTGGAACATGAAATCGAATACAGATTAGGGAAGTGATGCGATGACCCCATTGGAATGTGCGGAAGGTATCGCGGAATTCTTGAAAGAAAAATTCACGGCTTACCAGGAATATTGTGAAGGCCGGCCAGAAAATATCTTTTCGAGTATCGATACGGATGTAAATGTATATGCCGGATTCCTGCCCCGGGCGAATAACCGGGCAGACCAAAAGAAACTTTGTCCGGCCGTCGTGATACGGCCAGAAGCTACGACAGACGACCGGGATAAATCAGTTACATCTATCGTCATCTACGCGACCATTTACGATGAAGATATGACCTATGGAGCTCATATGTTGTTCCATTTCCTCGAATTCATCCGCTATCACCTGCTGGCCAACAATCCCATTGCCAAGAAATGGTTCATTGATATAGATGACGGGAATATCAAGACGACGATTCCCGATGACCAGCCGTTCCCACAATGGGTAGGTGTCATTGAGTTCGACGTATTCATTCCGCAGCCACGTCAAACTCATTGGGAGGTTTTAGGAGGCAGATACGATGAGTGAAAACAGCGGGCCGGTCATCTACGTCGGCCCAGCCTATAAAGACACGGAAATCCACACGAATCAGATTTTCGCAGACGGGATTCCTGCAAAATATAAGGACGACCCGGTATATAAGCATCTGTTCGTCACAGCGGGCGAATTGGATGCGGCACAAAAAGAAGTTAAATCTACAGGCTCGTTGAGAAACATCATGTATAAACGGGCCATGGCATTACACGGAGGTAAGTAAAATGGCATTTTTCCACGGCGTAAAAGCAAGCGAAGTCCCGACCTCGATTGTGGCGACTGTCGCCGCTGATTCCGGCTTGCCGGTTGTCTTCGGGACGGCGCCTGTCCATCTGACAGAAGACCCGACGGCCTATGTCAATAAACCCGTCATCTGCTACAGCTGGAAGGAAGCGACGCAGAATTTGGGGTATCATCCCGACTGGGATAAGTACACGCTCTGCGAAGCGATGTATACCGAATTCAAACTGTACAATGTAAAGCCCATTGTATTTGTCAATGTATTGGACCCGACCAAACATAAAGTGTCCGTTTCGGACACGGCCAAGACAGTTACGAAGAAACAGGTCATCCTTACAGACCCGGTCTTATTGCATACGCTGACCGTCAAGGGCAGTGCAGACGGGTCCGCAGCCACCTTGGATACGGACTATACGGCGGCATATGACGATGATGGTCAGCTCATCATTACACTCTTGGATGATGGTGCACTGGCCTCCGTATCGAGCATCCATGTTGCTTATGACAAATTAGATCCGACGGCTGTCAAAGATGACGACATCATCGGCGGCATGTCCACGGATGGCAAAAACAAAGGGCTGGAACTCATCGACGATATTTATTTCCAGATTGGCAAAGTTCCGGGCCTGCTGGCAGCACCGGGCTGGTCTGAAAAGCCGGCCATTGCCGCTGTCATGAAAGCCAAAGCGGCTAAAATCGACGGCTTGTTCCCTTGCATGGCACTGGTAGACATCAATACGGAACAGGTCAAAAAATACGCCGACGTCAATATGTGGAAAAACGGCAACAACTACACGGGGAACAACCAGATTGTCTGCTGGCCGTGTGCTAAAAATGGCGATATGGTTTTCCACTTATCGACTCATATCATGGGCATCATCGGCGTTACCGACGGCAATAACGATGACGTCCCGTATCAGTCGCCGTCCAACCAGACATTACAGGCGACAGGGCTGTGCCTGAAAGATGGCAGTGAAGTAAATCTCAATCTGACACAGGCCAATCTGCTTAATGAACAGGGCATCGTTACGGGCTTGAATTTCTCCGGCGGCTGGAAGTCCTGGGGGAACTTTACCGGTGCTTATCCAGGCACGACAGATGTCAAAGATATGTTCATCTGTGTCCGGCGCATGTTCAACTGGCAGTATGTCACCTTCATTTTAACGAACTGGCAGAAGACAGACCAGCCAATCACTCCGAGACTGGTAAAAACGCTAGTAGACAGCGAACAGGTGCGGTTGAATGGGCTTACGTCACGAGGATATCTCTTAGGGGCCAGTGTCCAGTTCCTGGCTGATGAAAACCCGACGACCGATTTACTGGCCGGCATCTTCCGAATCCACACGAAGCTGACGCCGCCAGTCCCGGCACAGGACATTGAAGATACCTTTGAGTATGACGTATCGAATTTTGAAGTATTATTCTCGTAAGGAGGGAAAACCATGGCAGTAAATAAAATCCCGGAAGTCATCAATGATATGCGGGCTTATATCGACGGCGCCGACGATTTAATCGGCGTCAACGAAGTCGAATTGCCGGATTTGAAATCGCTGACAGAAGATATTGAAGGCATCGGCGTCGCTGGTAAAATCGAAGCGCCCATCGCCGGCCATTTTGATTCCTTGGAATTAAAGATGACCTGGCAGGTGCCGACGAAAACGAGTTCCCGCCTGGTCGGCGGCAGCACATTGGCTCTGGAACTCTACTCGGACATCCAGAACTGGGACAGCGGTGCCAATGATTATGAACACGAGCAGTATCGAGTCGCCGTCCGCGGCCGCGTCAAGAGCCACAACCCTGGCAAATTCAAAGCCGGGTCGAAGACGGACAGTGAAACCGTCATCGAATGTACGTACTTCAAAATTGAAATGGGCGGCGCTACGCTCTGTGAAATCGACAAATACGGCTACAAAGCTATCGTGAACGGTGTTGACCTGTTACAGCAGGTTCGCGCCAATATTGGTATGAACTAGGAGGATCCCCATGAAAGAAAAAGAAAACGAACTCGTCAACGCTGAAATCGTAGATCAGGAAAATATCCTGCATCTGACAACTCCGTTGCCGAACGGGCAAACGGAAATTTATTTTGACTTTGCAAAACTGAACGGCTATGCTCTGCTGGCTTGCATGAGCCAGGCTAAAAAGAAAGACAAACTTATGACAGTACCGGCATTATCCATGGAATACCAGGCCATCGTGGCCGCGGCGGCAGCTAAAATGAAGTATGACGACATCCTCAACTTGAGTGGTCCTGACTTCATGGCAGCCTGCTTGAAGGCGCAGAATTTTTTACTGCCCAAGGAGCCGTAGAAAACATAAGATTGTCGGCTATGAGGCTTGCCAAGTACACAAAAACGCCGATTGGATGGTTCCTGGAACAACCAATCGGCGATTTTCATGCCTGGATTCAAGTCATGAATGAAGAAGTAGACCGGGAAAAAGAAGAAATAGAGAAAGCCAAGAAGGGAGGGCAATAAGATGAGTCGTGTCATGGAATTAGCCATTGCCATCAAGGGCCGTCTGGATGGGTCTGTAGCTTCGTCGATGCAGCGGCTATCGCCGAGTCCAAAGAGTTGAAGACGCAGATCAAGGCGGCCAATGACGCCATGCGGAGTGCGCAGCGGGCGGCATCGGCAGAACAGCGGGCCACAGGTCAGGTCAGTGTAGCATCGTATCGGCAGATTGCCGCTCTCCAGGCCCGTATCAACGATTTGACACAGCGACGGTCCGACATCTTAGATGCCCAGGCCCAAAAGCAAAAAGCACAGGCGGCCTTTGACAGTGCGAAAAGTAATTTGGCTGGAGACTGCTATGAAAACAGCTGTCCTGGCAGCACCGTTAGTGGGGGCAACGAAAGCGGCCATGGAATTTGAAAGTGAAATGGCTGAAATCAGAAAAGTTGTCGATTTTGATACACCAGAGCAGTTTAAACAGATGGGACAGGATATCTTAGACTTGTCTACAAAAATGCCGATGGCTGCTTCGGGAATTGCCAAAATCGTGGCCGCTGGCGGGCAGGCTGGTATCGCCAAAGAGGATTTGCTGGAATTTGCTCAAGATGCCGTAAAGATGGGCGTAGCCTTTGACCTTACGGCTGACCAAGCCGGGGACATGATGGCTAAATGGCGAAGCGCATTTGATTTAAACCAAGACGGGGTCGTCGAATTAGCAGATAAGATCAATTACTTAGGAAATACAACGGCCGCATCGGCACCATTGATTTCTGACGTCGTGACCCGAATCGGTCCACTCGGGGAAATCGGCGGGGTGGCATCTGGTGAAATTGCCGCACTTGGGGCTACTATGATACAAACAGGAACAAAATCTGATGTAGCTGCAACTGGTATTAAAAATTTGATTTTAGGTATGTCAATCGGGGAAAAAGCTACAAAAAGCCAGGCCGCCGCTTTCCAAGAGTTGGGATTTGATGCGGCAGATATGGCCAAGCGGATGCAAACCGACGCTAAAGGCGCCATCTTGGATGTTTTTCATGCCATACAAGACTTACCAAAAGATCAGCAAGCCGGTGTTTTGAAAGATTTATTTGGGGAAGAGTCTATTGGTGCTATTTCGCCGTTATTATCAAAACTATATCTATTGGAAGATAATTTCAATAAGGTTAGTGATGCTACGAAATATGGAGGATCAGTGGATGCTGAATATGCAGCCCGATGTGAAACAACGGCCAATCAAATGTATCTGTTCAAAAATAGTATGACAGCCGTAGCCATTGAAATAGGCTCTGCATTATTGCCAGCCATTAACAGCATCTTACGGAGTATCGTTCCTGTTGTCGTTGCTTTTGCCAATTGGGCCAAAGAACATCAAGTATTGATACAAACTATGGTTGCCCTGGCCGCCAGCTTTGCCGGCGTCTTATTGGCTGCCAGGTCTATTTTAGCCATCAGAGCCGGTTTTAGGATGCTTAAAGAAACGGCTGATATGTTCTTTACAGTAAACAAGAATGGGGAAACCGTATTGCGCGGGTCCGCGACGGCATCCAAACTTTTCCATGCCGGATTGAGTGGATTAGGGGCAGCCTTTCGTCTTGCGGCAACAGGAGCCAGAGCGTTAGCAATGGCACTCATGGCTAATCCCATTATCGCCATTGTGGCCGCCATCATCGCTGTGGTGGCTGCCATTATTTATTTCTGGAATACAAACGAACAGTTCCGGGCCGCCGTCATTGCGATTTGGAACAATATCGTATCTTTCGGCATGAGTCTGTTTTCAGCCCTGGCCGCTTTCTTCACCGGCGTATGGAATGGCCTGGTCGCGATTGCCACAGCCGTCTGGAGTGGCATCATGACCGTAGCGACGATGGCCGTATCGGTCATCATGGACATCATATCCGCCTTTGGTGCCTTCTTTACCGGGGTCTGGAATGGTTGTCTGGCTATCGCATCGGCCGTGTGGGATGCTATTTCCAGTTTTGTATCGGCCGCAGCCAGTATCATAGAAGGTATTATTTCTGCACTGGTAGATTACATTTCCTCTGCCTGGGACAGTGCGGTAGCGGCAGTACAAAGTTTTGCCAGCAGTGTCATGGATGCCATTGGCCAGGCCGTAGACTGGGCTATGGATAAGTGGAATAGCCTGGTCAATGCCTTATCCCATCCGATTGATACGGCTATCAATATTGCACAAAACATAACCCGTACAATCAGTGAAGCAACCAGCAGTGGTGAATGACGTCAGCGAAACGCCA
>NZ_APHY01000009.1 GCF_000417505.1 Megasphaera sp. NM10 | reverse complement strand
KMAGTCATCTACGGCTTCCAGATGTCACATGAACAGATCTCCACCATCACAGGCTGCGTCATGGAAGAGGTCGAGGCATGGCGGAATCGTCCGCTCCAGTCGTTCTATCCATTTGCTTTCGTCGACTGCATCTACGTATCGCTGCGCACGGAGTATGGCGTCCAGCAGGTGGCCGTCTATGTCATGCTTGCCTATGACGTCAACGGCTGCAAGGATGTCCTTGGCCTCTGGATCAACGAGACGGAGAGCAAGCATGCCTGGATGCAGATCTTCGACGAGCTGCGGGCTCGCGGCGTTAAGGATCTTGGCATCCTGTCCATGGATGGCGTGAGCGGATTGGAGGAAGGCGCCAAGGCTGTATTCCCGCATGCCACGGTTCAGCGCTGCATCGTACACCTCATCCGCAATTCCATCCGCTACATCCCACGCAAGCAGTGGAGTGCATTCACGAAGCAGCTGAAGCTCATCTATGGTGCCATCAACGTCAAGCAGGCCCGTCAGGAATTCGAGAAGTTCAAGACCGACTGGCAGGCTTATCCAGGCGCGGTCAGCGTATGGGAAAACAATTTCTCACACGTCGAGCAGCTCTATAACTATGGCAGTGCCGTGCGCAAGATCATGTACACGACCAATGCCATCGAGAGCGTCAACTCTAGCTTCCGCAAGGTGACCAAGAAAGGCGCTTTCCCCAACGAGGATGCAGTCTTCAAGATTTTCTACCTACGCATCCAAGAGCTCTATAAAAAATGGAAGGGTCGTCACGTCGACAAACTGGGCGATGGTCCGGAACCAGCTGCTCATGGACGACAGGATGTCTCAGCTTATGCAGCAATACGATGTTGCTTATTGAATCGATTTACACAAAACTCTTGACACACCCTTCTTTATCCATATTTTCCCAAACGATATGATAAAAATCATCATACGTCAAAGGCTTTCCTGAAGCAAAATGCAAATAATCGCCTATATAACCGCGTTCATATGTTTGAAAAATGGCATATGCCACATCTTGAGATGACAAAAAATCCCGCTTCTCATCTGACCTATATAAAGGTACACTTTTATTTTCAGCACAAGCATAAAGATATTGAGAAATAAAGTTATCCTTTCGTTCCATTCCCGTTCCATAGATATCAGGAAACCGTAGTATAGTAATATGAAGGCCTTGTTGTTTCCAACTCAGCGCCAATGCTTCTAAACGCGATAGCAACTTTCCTTCTTTACTCTCAGTCTGTACAAAGGTAGTTTCTATAGCCGGTATTCTCTTTTTCTCTAAAACGTCTGCCCCGGACAAGAATAGTATCTTCCCCTGACTCCTAGTAGAAGCGACTTGCAAAAACTCTTCCAAGCATGCAATAGACTGAATGCCTATTTTTTCCCGCAAGTCATAAACAATCAAATCAAAGTGATATACTGAAAGGACTTGTTGCAAAGCATCCCTATCTGATTTGCAATCATACGCTGTTACATTGCAGAAATCGGTCTTTTTCTTTCCTAAAAGGAAAACTTCCCAGTTTTCCTTTTGAAAAACCGGGATAAGAGATTGTTCTATATAAGTAGCACATTTTATTAATACAGATTTTTTTATAGTTTGAATCTCAGAGGCCATAATATATTCCCTATCCAAATGGAGAAATCCCTTTTTTAATCACATATACCTTTTATAAAAATATTTATATATCATTATACCCTGTATGTTCTATAATGACAATAATTTACATGACAATATAATATTATTTTAAATATTATTTACATTAATAGATATTTAAAATACAGTTGCTTTATATGGATTGAATTTATCTAATAACCGCAAATCAGCATCTTCAACACTGGTATACAGTGTATGTTGGGATTCAAGCGCTATCCTAAGATACCTCCCACATTGCAGGTCAGAAAATCCTACTTCATGGGGGAGCTGGCCGCAGGTCGCAAAACCATAGAAAGCGCCGGTCGCAGGCCGCAAAATCATACCGCATATTCCGGTCAAGTATTTTCCCCATTGTTCACAGCGGGCCGCCAAAGGATCCCTTCATAGGGGAGCTGGCTGCCAAAGGCAGTCTGAGAGGTTAAAGGGCGGCCCCTACGCACTTTATGCTATATTTTTCGCGCTATATATAGTATAATTATGTCGAGTAGTTGTATTTTATATTTCCTTATTAGGCAATGAACAGGAGTTGTTACACATGAACAAGAAATGTTTAGCTCTGGCAGCCGCTGCCATGGCGGCTGTGACACTGGTCGCCGGCTGTGGTTCTTCAGCAGACAAAAAGGACGGCGCTTCGGGAGATCAGAAGACCCTCGTCGTCGGTATGGAACCGACGTTCCCGCCGTTCGAATTTACGGAAAACGACAAATACATCGGTTTCGACATTGATTTGGCCAATGCCATCGGCGAAAAAATGGGCACGAAAGTTGAAGTCAAGAGCCTCGGTTTTGACGCCCTCATCCCGGCCCTGCGCAGCGGTCAGATCGACATGATTGCTTCCGGCATGGACGCTACGCCGGAACGGCAGAAACAGGTTTCCTTTACGGAACCGTATTTCCAGGATGGTTATTCCGTCGTCGTCCGCAAGGATAACACCAACATCAACGGCTTCGATGACCTCAAAGGCCGCACGGTCGGTTCCCAGGTCGGCACGAAGGGCGTAGACCTGGCTACGGAAGCCGGCGCTACGGTCAAGCAGTATGACGCCAACAGCCAGGGCTGGATGGAACTGCAGAGCGGCACGTGTGATGCCGTCGTCATCAACACGTCGGTCGCCCTCTACTACATGAAAGAAGGCGGCGATAAAGACCTGAAGATCGTCGGCGACGCCAAGAAAGCTGATGCCGGTATCGCTATGGCTGTTTCCAAGGACAAACCGGAACTCCTGGAAAAGGTCAACAAAGCCCTGGCCGACCTCAAAGCCGACGGGACTTATGCCAAACTGTACAAGAAATGGTTCGGCGTCGATCCGAAGGCATAATCGATGTATAAAGCCTACGTATTCGATTTCGACTACACCCTGGCCAATTCGGAAAAGGGTATCGTCATGTGCTTCCAGCTCCTCTTCGAGGCCGAAGGCTATGACGGTATCCCTGAAGAAGCTATCCGCCGCACGATTGGCATGACCATGTACGACGCCATGGCCCTCCTGACCGGGGAAACGGACCCGGACCGGGTCAACGCCCTGATTTGGGAATACAAGGTCCGCTTCTCCGACAAGTACATGACGGCCAACACCCATCTCTATCCGCAGACCCTGCCGACGCTCCATGCTTTGAAAGACGCCGGCGCCCTGTGCTGCATCGCATCGACCAAGACCCGGTCGCGTATCGGCGAAACCCTGCGGAAATACCAGATGGAAAGCCTCATCGACCTCGTCGTCGGCGTGGAAGACGTCGCCAAGGCCAAACCGGCACCGGACGGAATCAACGCCGTCTGCCGCCACTTCGGCCTGGATAAAAAGGACGTCCTCTACATCGGTGACAATACCATCGACGCCAGAGCCGCCAAAAATGCCGGCGTCGCCTTTGCCGCCGTGACGACGGGAACGACGACGAGCCAGGAATTCGCCCGCCTGCCCCATGTGGCAATCATGAAGGATCTCAGCGAAATCCTTACTATTCCCTAATTGGAGGAACTCATTATGATGAAGAAAAAAGTTACGACCCTCGTCGCTGCCTCGCTGGCAGCCCTGACCCTTCTCGCCGGCTGCGGCTCCAACGGCACAGCCGATAAAAAAGATGGCGCAGCCAAAGGCGACAAGACCCTCATCGTCGGCACGGAACCGACGTTCCCGCCTTTTGAATTCACGGAAAATGAAAAGGACGTCGGCTTCGACATCGACCTGGCCCAGGCCGTCTGCGATAAGCTGGGCTACAAGATGGAAGTCAAGAACCTCGGCTTCGACGCCCTCATCCCGGCCCTGAAGAGCGGCCAGATCGACCTCATCGCCGCCGGCATGGATGCGACAGATGAACGGAAGAAACAGATCGACTTCACGGACGTCTATTACCAGGGCGGCTACACCATCGTCGTCCCGACGGGCAATACGGACATCACCGGTTATGACTCCATCGCCGGCAAGACCGTCGGCGCCCAGGTCGGTTCCAAGGCAGCCGATTACGCCAGAGAACACGGGGCCAACGTCAAGGAATTCGACACCAACACCCAGGGCTGGATGGAACTGGAAGCCGGTACGTGTGATGCCGTTTCCATCGATAAAGCCGTCGCCCAGTATTACCTCCAGCAGGGCGGCAAAGATAAGCTCAAGATCGTCGGCGAACCCATTACGTCCCGCGGCGTAGCCATGGGCATCAGCAAAGATAAACCGGAACTGAGCAAACAAGTCAATGAAGCTTTGAAGGAAATCAAGGCAGACGGAACGTACGCTAAAATCTATAAGAAATGGTTCGGCGAAGAACCGAAGCAGTAAAAAAAAAGGCTTGTCGCACATGCGACAAGCCTTTTTAAGTGGTTAGTGGCTAGTGGTTAGCGGATGGTTTTAAATTTAAACCATCTTCTACAAACTCCGCACTACAAACTATAAAGCCAAAGAACCTCTCCGGCCCGTTGGGCCACCTCCCCTATGAGGGGAGGCTTTGAGAACCACTATTTTTTATCCTTCTTCTGGAGTTTGGCCAGGCGGTCTTTTAAGGACATGAACTCGCCCTGGTTGTCGGACTGGAGTTCCGTTTCGGGCTGGATGGTCTGGTCTTTATAGGCGGCTTTGCGTTTGGCTGCTTCGGCAGCGGCTGCGGCCTGACGTTCTTTTGCAGTCCGTTCGCTCTGGACGGCTTCGCGGATGGGCTGGAGTTTATTGTCCGGGACGACGAGGAAGCGGACCGGCAGGTTGGCGGCTCCCGGCGGCATGATGTGGATGGTCATGTCCGTCCCGGCCGGGAAGGTATCGACGTATTCCATGGCATACGGGTCATTGAGGCCCATGGAGTGGCGATGGCGCGGCAGTTCGACGATTTTCTTGTCTTCGCCCCGCTGGGGATCGCTGTAGATGAGTTCCGTCACGCCGGCATATTCGCCGCCCTGGGGATTGAAATACAAGTGGATGTTCCCGGTCCCCGTCGTGCGCAGGTGGATGGTGTAGTCGACGCCGTAGTTGCCCGTATCTTCCGAGGCCCGATTGTCCATGACGTCACGGCCCTGGAGGAAACGGTCCCAGACGCCGTCAGCCAGGAGGATATAGCCGATGCCGCTGTCCGTCGAATAGGGAATGAGCGTGCTCAGGTAACGGTCCTTGCCGTGGAAAGTGCCGCGCAGCTGGACGGAGTCACTGGCCAGGTACTGCTGCTTGCGGATGAAGGCAATCGGGTCTTCCTGGGGCGGCAGGATCATGGACGACAGGATCATGGGTTCCGGCAGGCTGACGTTGACGATGCCCGAAAAGAGCTGGTCCGGCCGGACGACAGTTTCATTGAGGCGCTGACCGACGATGGCATAGTCATGGGCCGGGACGGTGATCTTATTAACCGTCATGTTGCCTTCATAATACATGGTCGACAGTTCCTTGCCGACCTGGTAGTAGTCCGTACTGGGCCGCGTATACTGATAACCTCGGAGGACCGCTTCCAGCGGATACGGGTGCGGATTGTAGAGCATGGCTACGATTTTCCGGTTATACTGGTGCTGGTTGACATGATAGAAATAGAGGCGCACGTCGCCGCTGACCGTATCCCCATAGAGGATCCCGTCACCATCGGCGTATTCCGGGCTATCAGAGAGGAGCAGCGTCCCCGTATCGACAGGAGCTGTCATGGAAATAGGAAGCATACGCTGGGCGACGACGCGGTCCATGACGTCCGGGTCGTCGACAGCGGGCAGATCCGCTGCCAGGGCGCCGGCCAGGGGCAGACAGGCCGTCAGCAGGCCGGCTATATAGGTACATAGTTTCTTAAATTTCATCTTCTCGTTGACCTTCTATCTGTTTCGCTATATCAGCGATTTTTTTAAAACGGTGGGACAAGCCCGATTTCGTCAATCCCGACTGGGCCGCCAGTTCACTCATGGAAGCTTCAGGATTGGCCATGCGCAATTCCGCCGCTTCCCGCAGCTTCGGCGACATGCACTGGTACAGGCCCGATTCCTGGATGCAGGTAATGGCCCGGCGCTGGCGCACGGCGGCGTCTACGGTCTTCTGGAGATTGGCCGTTTCACAGTTGACGACGCGGTTGACATTGTTGCGCATCCCCTTGACGACGCGGACGCTCTCAAACTTGAGATACGCCTGGGCTGCGCCGATGTATTGCAGGAATTGGGACACGCCATTGCCTTCTTTGATGTAAACCAAATAATCGCCCTTGCGGTCCGTCGTCTTGGCCGGCAGGCGGAAACGGCGCATGATTTTCAACAATTTTTCGGCAAAGGCCGCATTGCCCGTCACCAGTTCCAGGTGATAATCGCCCTTGGGCTGATTGACGGACCCGCCGCCCATGAAGGCTCCCCGCAGGAAAGCCCGCTGGCAGTCGGTCTTCTTGAGGTCGATGGCCGAAAATTCCGTATCTGTCGGAAACAGGGACAAATCCTTCAGGATGGCCGTGCTTTCCGGCGACGGCGATACGCGCAGGATATAGTAATTCTTCTTGCGCAGGCGCAGGCCCTGGCGGACCCGGACTTCGGGCCGGACCGGGAACGATTCCATCCACATCTTCAGGGCCTTGCGGGCGACGGCATTATTGGACGTGCTGAATTCGATGCCGATAGTCCCGCGCGAGCCGAGTATGAGGGAGCCGCCCATGCAGAGCAGCGCTGCCAGTTCGGCAAAACGGCAGGCGGCATTTTCGGGCTTGCAGTGGGCGATTTCATTCTTCACTTCTTCTGCAAATGACAAAGGGCGCCGCCTCCTAACGATGGTTGAATGTGTAACGCTTCAAATAGTAATGCAAGAGCTCCGGCGACAAATCGGTCCGCAAGGCGTTGATCAGATCAAAGAGGACGTTGGCCAGCTTCTTCGTATCGTGAGTGGCACTGTTTTCCTTGTTGATCAAATTCGACAGGATGAGCGTCGCCCCGGTCTGGCTGACTTCCTTCTTGTCGATCATGACCGGATGGGACCCGTGGGCGACATAGCGCTGGAGGACGGCCGGATCGACATCGCCGTTGTTGGCGATGACGAAGTCGATGACCTTGCCGCCGGCCTGGCGGTTGATGGCCCGGATGTGGTCGGATACGGTGTAATCATCCGTTTCCCCGGGCTGGGTCATGACGTTGCAGATATAGATCTTCGGCGCCTTGCTGGTGCGGACGGCCTGGACGATATCGGGTACGCAGAGATTGGGCATGATGCTCGTATAGAGGCTGCCCGGTCCGAGGACGATGGCGTCGGCTTCCCTGATGGCGTCGACGGCCGACTGGATGGCCCTGGGGTGTTCCGGCGTCGTAAAGACGCGCTTGATCTTGCCGTGGGCATGGGGAATCTGCGATTCCCCTTCGACGATGCGGCCGTCGGTCATTTCGGCATTGAGGCGAAGCTTTTCCGCCGACGATGGGATGACCTTGCCGCGGACGCGCAGGACCTTGCTGGTCGCGTCCATGGCTTCCTCGACGTCGCCCAGGACTTCGATGAGGGCGGCGATGAACAAGTTGCCGAAGCTGTGGCCCGTCAGGTTGCCGGACCCGCCGAAGCGGTGGGCGAAGAGCTTTTCCATGAGCCCTTCCTTATCGGCCAGGGCGACCAGGCAGTTGCGCAGGTCCCCTGGGGCGATGATATCCAGGTCCTGGCGGATGCGGCCTGTCGAACCGCCATCGTCGGCGACGGTGACGACAGCCGTCAGGTTATATGTCTTGGCCTTGAGGCCGCGCAGCATGACCGACAGGCCCGTGCCGCCGCCGATGACGACGACCTTCGGCCCTTTGGACAGCTGGAGGTTGGAAAAGATCAGGTCGCTGAGGTTATCCGATTCGCCGGGCATGACGACGCCGATCATGGTACGGATCAGGCGCCGCGTCGCCCAGGCCATGACGACCAACCCCAGGAGGATGACCAGGATGCCCATACTGGCCAGGATGGTATAGTTATAATGGCCCGTCACTTCATAGAGCAGGCGGAAAGCCCATTCTTCCAGCGACCCCAGCCATTGGTAGTTAAAGGTCAGGATAATGCCGAAGCTGGAGCACATCATGCCCAGGCCGAAGAGAAAGAGCCATCGCTTGATGTGCAAGCCCGGATGCAGCCATTTCATAAAACGCATGACAGCACCTCCTACGCTTCGCCTTCGTACCCCGGCGCATCTTCTTCGACGTCGTTCTTCTGGATATCCCGGTGTTCGATGGATACGTCGACACCGTTATCCCTGAGATGTTTATACATGGCTTCGGCCATACAGACACTGCGGTGCATCCCGCCCGTACAGCCGACGGCGATGACCAGCTGGCTCTTGCCTTCCCGTTCATAGTTGGGCAGGAGGAAGTCGATCATATCGAACCACTTTTCCTTATACGTCTGGGTAATGGGGAAGCTTTCGACATAGTCGCGCACACAGGGTACACGGCCCGATTTATGTCGGTATTCTTCAATATAATAAGGATTGGGCAGGAAGCGCACATCTTCGACGATGTCCGCATCGATGGGCATGCCGTGCTTGAAGCCGAAGGACACGACGGTAACGGTCATGCTCTTCTTGCTGTCCGTAATGGCATAGCGCTTGACCAGGATCTCCTTGAGCTGCTTCGGCTTGAGATTCGACGTGTCGATGATGAAATCCGCTTTCTGGCGCAGCGAGGCCAGGCGCTTGCGTTCTTCGGCGATGCCCTGGCTGATGCGGCCATGCGGGGCCAGGGGATGGACGCGGCGCGTTTCCTTATAGCGCCGTACCAGGGCCTGATCCGAAGCCTCGATGAAGACGATTTCGTAGGAAATGCCTTCGGCCTTGAGGTCTTTCAGGCACTGGCTCATGGCGTCAAAGAATTCACCGCCCCGGATATCGGCGATGAGGGCCACGTGGCGGACCCGTTCGCCGCCTTTGATGCACAATTCCGCGAACTTGGGAATCAGGACCGGCGGGATATTGTCGATGCAGAAATAGCCGATGTCTTCCAATACCTGGACAGCATGGCTCTTACCGGCACCGGACATGCCGGTGACAATGATCAAATGAAAATGGTCCATAAGAACCTCCTATATAGACAATGTTACAATACAAATTTCTCAACCGCCGCGGCGACGCCGTCGTCATTGTTGGACGCCGTGACGTAAGACGCGACGGCCTTTACTTCGTCGACAGCATTGGCCATGGCCACGGGGAAACCGGCGGCTTTGAGCATATCCAAATCGTTCTGGGAATCGCCGAGGGCCATGATCTCATCGGCCGTGATGCCGTAGAGCTCGCCCAGGCGGCGGATACCCTTGCCCTTGTCGACGCCGCTGGGCATGATTTCCAGGAACGTCGGCATGGAAAAGAGGATGTTGAACTGACCGGGGAAACGCTCCTCGATGAGGGCCTTGCGGGCCACCAGGTCGTCGTGCTCGCCCCGGCTGAGAAGCTTGTTGCAGTCGCCCTGGACGCGGTAGAATTCGTCGCCGCAGATACAGGCCTTGCTGTGCGTGATTTCTTCATAGCCGCGGATCCACTTATCATCCTTGGCCGTGCGCAGGACGTCGTCGATATAGGTCTGCATCTGCCAGCCCTTTTCCCGGGCCAGGTCGACCAGTTCCTGTGCCGTCTGCTGCGGAATGGCCTGCTGGAAGAGGATTTTCTTCGATTCCAGCGTCTCGATGAGGCCGCCGGCAAAGAGCAGCAGCGGACTGTCGCCGAGGTCCAGGCGGTCGCCGTAAGGCCGGGCCGTCTGGTACATGCGTCCCGTGGCGATGGCGACGACGACGCCCTTATCGCGGGCTGCCTGCAAGGTGCGGACCGTCCGGTCCGACACGCTGCCGTCGCTGCGCAGGAGCGTCCCATCGAGGTCGATGGTGATCATCTTTACCGGCTTCATCAGGCCTTGTCCCCCTTCCAGTCGAAGACGACGCCCTGACTGGAAGGTTCGGCTTCCTTCGGCGCGTCGCTGACGTACTGCAGGTCGTCGGCATAGCTCTGGGCCAGTTTATCGATTTCCCGCTGCTGGTCTGCCGTGGCTTTGCTGCGGTTCTTCATGGCAGCGGCGATCATTTCCGTCACTTCATAGCGCGTCAGGTTGTACGACGGCGCAAAGCGCGTCATCGGCACCCCCGTCAGGCCGGCCTTGGACAGGTCGTAGACGGCCTTGTATTCCCAGGTATTGCGGTCTACGGCGTCAAACTGGTTCGGCGCATAGGGATTATAGGCCAGGGCCGCGCTGAGCCCCAGGCAGCACCAGGCTGCCAGCAAAAGAAAGAATCGTTTCATCGTTGTCCCCCTCTATAAACAAATATACTCCCTGCCGGGTCTAACGTGCGTCATACCTGAAAGAGAGCATATCCATAAAATACGTATTATTGGGCTTTTTTAGCGTCCTTTTTGGCATCACTGTCATCGTGGCTGCCATGATCGGGTACGGCTTTCTGCGCGGCTTCGGTCGAAACGGCGACAGCCGGGGCTGCCGGTTTGACGGCGACCGATTTATCCGCAGCGACAGGTGCCGCACCTTCGCCATCGAGGGCCATGTCGTCGAGCAGCTTGAGCTGGCTGGTCAGGATGGCACGGCACTTGGCGCGGTATGCCCCGGTCTGGGCCTTGAGCTTTTCCCATTCCTGCCGGGACTGCTGCAGATTCATCATCGTTTCGTCGAGCATCTGCTTCTTCTTGCTTTCCGCTTCCTGCAGGATGAGGTCGGCTTCCTTGCGGGCCGAGACCTTGACGTTTTCCGCCGTCTGCTGGGCCAGCATGAGCGTACTGTTCATGGTAGCTTCCATCTTTTCATACTGCGTCAGCTTGTCCTGCAGGCTGTCGCAGCGTTCCTTCAATTCGCAGTATTCCCGGTATACCTTTTCGTAGTCGCCGGCGATGTTGTTCATGAAAGCATCGACGTCTTCTTCGCTGTACCCGCGGAAGCCGCGTTTAAATTCTTTGTTGTGAATATCCATTGGTGTAAGCATGGTATTTCCTCCGTGTGAAAGGGAATTACATATACCGCTTCAGCAAGACGCCGATACGGCCCTTCCTGGACGTACCCGTGATCTCGGCCAGTTCCATCCGGCCCTTGCCGCGCAGCGAAATGACATCGCCCTGACTGACGTCCTGGCTCGGTCCCTTGGCAGGCTGCCAGTTGACCTGGACCCGGTCGCCCTTGATGGCTTCGGCCGCCTTGGTACGGGAAATGCCAAAGCCCGAAGATGCAATGGCATCGAGGCGGAGCGATGCGACGGTCGTCTTGATTTCCTTGACCTTTTCCTGGCGAGGCGCAATGTCCGACAGGGGCATCTCTTCGATGGCAATGGATACCATGGCAATTTTAGTGAAATTCTGCTGTAAATACGGGACGAGTTTCGTATCGGCCAAGAGGACGGCGCCGGCATCCTGCATGATGATGTCGCCGAAGCGTTCGCGGCCGACGCCGAGGCTCATGAGCGAGCCCAGGACGTCGCGGTGCCCCAGGAGCCGGTAGCGGTCATCCCAGGACAGGCGGCAGGCGGTGATGCCGAAATCGACAGGCCCGTCGTAATCGGCGCTGACGAAAGCCAGCTTGACCCGTTCTGCCCCTTCATAGCCGCCAAAGGTCTTGAGGACCAGGGACGGCACGTGGGCCTGGATGGTCTCGCCGATCTGGACGGCGCCGGGAGATACGAACTCACTGACCGCATAAGGGCGGCCCTTGGCCGTGCTGTCGGCCAAGTCGATAAGGCGGGCGGCGAGCTCGCCATTATCGGTTCCCTGATAATATCGGATAATCCGATCTCTGTTCTTCAAGCTAATCCCTCAATTACTAGTGCTGCGGCGTGCTGCTGCCGTTGTTGTTATTGTTGTTGCTGTTCCAGGCCAGGGGCGGCGTATTGAAATCGCCGTAGTCGTCACGCTTGCCGTGGTCGACGGTGACATTGCTCGGTACGCAGAGGAAGATTTCCTTGCCGACCTTCTGGATGTTGCCGTCCAGGGCATACGTAGCGCCGCTGACGAAATCGACGACGCGTTTGGCAATGTCGTCCGGCGTCGATTCAAAGTTGATGACGACGGGTTTGCGGTCGCGGATATAATCGGCGATGCTCTGGGAATCGTCAAAGGTTTCCGGTTCGACGATGACCATGCGCAGCGGTTTTTCCTGGGGTGCTGCATAATTGACGCCGGAACGGCGCGGGGCTACAGCCGGCGTGCGGCGCGGTGCGCGTTCTTCTTCCATTTCTTCTTCATCCTCGTATTCGTCTGTTTCAAATTCGTCGTCTTCGTTGACGCCGCCTACAGTACCTACTAATTTATCCCAAACTTTCTTTACTCCCATGGTGAATACTCCTCCTTAGTAATTACGGGGCCCAAAGATTGCCGTACCTACGCGGACGACATTGGCGCCTTCTTCGATTGCTATTTCAAAATCATGGGTCATGCCCATAGACAGGTAACGGATTTGACCTTCCGGAAACTTCGGCTTCATGTCTTCATACAAAGCGTGGGCAATGCGGAATACAGGCCGTACATCCTTTACGTTGTCGTAATTCGGGGCGATGCACATGAGGCCCAGGACGCGGACGTGTTCCATGGTCTTGGCCATTTCGCACATAGCCGGGAAGTCTTCCACTTCCATGCCGAATTTGCTTTCTTCGCGGGCCACATTGACCTGCAGGAGAATATCCTGTACTTTGCCGATCTTGCCGGCTTCCTTATCCACAGCTTTGAGCAGGTGTTCGGAATCGATCGAGTGGATGAGGTCGAAGTGTTCGACGGCATGTTTGGCCTTATTGGTCTGCAAATGACCGATTAAGTGCCAGGTCAAATGGTTATCCGGGAACGCTTCCAGCTTCTGAAGTGCTTCCTGGACCCGATTTTCACCGACGTCGGTGACACCGCATTTAGCGGCTTCTTCCATCATTTCTACGGGATGATTCTTCGTGACTGCGACAAGCGTAATTTTGTCAGTCCTGCCGACGTGGGCAGCTGCATCGGCAATTCTCTTATTTACTGCCTCAAGATTTTCCTTAATCAAGCCTATCCCTCCGTAGTGCATGTGATTATATATATTCATATATTTATAAAACATTACACTTCTTTTATTATATATAGTTAAAGCTATAAAAGCTAGTCATATTTAAAAATTTGTCCCATCTGCTTTTCAAAGGACGGCAAAGGCCCCCATGCGGCCCGTATGACCGCCGTCGCGGCGATAGGAAAAGAACTTCCCTTCCTCGGCAAAGGCACAGCTCGTCGTGACTTCGATGTGGTCCGGCCGAAGGTCCGCTTCCTCCAGGAGCAGCCGGTTGGCCTGCCACAAGTCGACGGACCAGACGCCATCTTTTTCGCCGGCGCAGTTCCCATAAGCCGTCCCCAGGCGGCGGAAGGCCATGGCCGTAGACTCGCTGACCTCGTAATGGGCCCGGGAAATGGAAGGCCCCACATAGGCAAGGAGGTCTTTCGGGTCCGACCCGTAGGCCAGGCGCATGGCAAAGACCGTCTTGGCCGCCAGGCGCTGGACCGTACCGCGCCAGCCGTCGTGGATGACGGCGACGGCCCGCTTCACCGGATCGTAGACGATGACCGGCACGCAGTCGGCGATGCAGAGCATGAGCGGCACGCCGGGAAGGTTGGTCATGATGGCGTCCGTATGGGCCAGGGCATCGGCATAACTGCCGGCACCGCAGCCGATCTCTGCCGGTCCCACGGCGACGACGTGGTCTTCGTGGGTCTGCTGAGCCGTCGTCAGCTTCTGCATGGGATAGCCCAGGAGGGCACAGAGGCGGCGCCGGTTCTCCAGGACGGCCTTGGGCTGGTCGCCGACGTGGAGCCCCAGGTTCAGCGACGTGAACGGTGCCTCGCTGACGCCGCCGCTCTTGCCGGTCACGCCATGGCGCAGGCCGGCATCTGCCAGGAGGGTGCTCTCTTCCCAACAGATTCCATTACCATGTTCTACCCACTTAGTCATGATATCCTCCACAAATGTGACAGCGTCGGCAGCCGTCGAAACAGGGGATGGTGAATTCCCCGTCTTTGGCTTTTTTCAGCTCGTCCGTCAGGTACGTCGGCACCAGTCCCGTGTCGATCGTATCCCAGGGCATGACGGCGTCTGTCGGCCGCTGGTCATATAAAAATCCTTTAATATCGAAATGAAGCTCCTTGGCCGCCCGTTTCCAGCCCTTGACGCCGCCGTATTCATGGGCCTTGACCAGGAGGTCGCCGACGCGGCGGTCGCCCCGGGACAGGACGCCCTGGATATAGGCCGAGCGCAGGGGCTCGATGAGCAGCTCGATCTGCTTGTCCTTCAAGGCCTTCTTGAGGAAATTCAGCCGTTTCTCGACGACCTTCTTTTCCGTCATGGCCATCCACTGGAAAGGCGTGAAGGGCTTGGGGATGAAGGGGTTGATGCTCAGGGTGATGCGGCTCAGGTTGCCGATGGCCGCCATGTGCTGCTGGACGCGGCGGGTCATATCGACGATGCCCTGGATATCATCATCGGTTTCCATGGGCAGGCCGACCATGATGTACATGCGCACGTGGCGGATACCGGCTGCCGTCGCCAGGTCGATGGAATGGAGCAGGTGCTCTTCCGTGATGCCCTTGTTGATGATGTCCCGCATGTGCTTGCTGCCCGCTTCCGGCGCCAGGGTAATCGTCTTCTGGCCGCTTTCGGCCAGGCCCTTGACGATGGCCGGCGTAATCGAGTCGGCCCGCAGGGACGCACAGGAAAAGGCCAGCCCCTGGTCGCGGATGAAGGTGACCAGTTCGTCGATATAGGGATAATCGGAAATGGCCGCGCCCATGAGGCCGATTTTCTTGCCCAGGGCCTTGCCGCGCAGGACGGCGGACTTGACGTATTCCAGCGGACGGACGCGGGGACGGCGGTAACAGTAGCCGGCCATGCAGAAGCGGCAGTGACGGCCGCAGCCCCGGGCAATCTCGATGAGGTACATGGCGCCGAACTCCGTATTCGGCGTGGCGATGACCGTTTCCGCCGGCTGGGTCAGCTCGTGCCATTGGCGATCGACCTTGGCCGGGATGCCCTCTTCCGGGACAATGCGCACGACGTGGCCGTCGTCATCGTATTCATGGCGGTACAGGGACGGCACATAGACGCCGGGGACATGGATAGCCAGATAGCGAAGCAGGTCGTGACGGGACAGGCCCTGGGCCTTACCTTCTCCATAGGCGTCGAGGAAGGTATGGATGAATCGCTCCCCTTCGCCGACCAGGACGACGTCGACAAAAGGCGACAGCGGTTCGGCATTGAAAAAGGCGACAGGCCCGCCCATGACGACGAGCGTATCGTCATCATCGCGGTCAGCGGCCAGGACGGGGATGCGCCCCATTTCCAGGATCGTCGGCACGTTGAAATAGTCCATTTCAAAACTGACCGACAGACCGAGGATTTCGAAATCCGACAGGGGCCGGCGGTTCTCCAGGGAAATGAGCGGTTCCCCTGTCTTCTCGAAGACCTTCATGAGGTCCTTGTCCGGCAGGAAAGCCCGTTCGCAGAGCCAGTCCTCGCGGCCGTTCACTTCGCGGTAGATGATCTGCATCCCCAGATTGCTCATGGCCACGTCATACGTATTGGGATAACAGATAGCCATGGCATGACGCGTGCCGAAAGGATACTGTACAGCCCCCGTTTCCTGGGCCATCAGATCATCCAGCGCTTTCTCTACTTGCCAGCTCATGCATCCCCCTCCTTTCATTCATCGTTCGTTAGGTATCCTATATTGTATCACAGAATGTCCCGATGGGCCAGCCGTGTCTTGCATCGCCGCTCCCATCGTGTTATGGTATTAATTGATGTTCGCAGGCCGCAGGCCGCAGGTCGCAAAGCCTCCCCTTATAGGGGGAGGTGGCCCAACGGGTCGGAGAGGTTGAATTACCGCAGGCCGCGTTGCAAAAGCAACCTCTCAGTCAGCTGCGCTGACAGCTCTCCTATGAGACGAGCCTTTTGAAAGAACCCCTCAGGCCGCCGCGGTCCCACGGACCGCTTCCGTAGGGGCCGTCCCAAAGGGCGGCCCGCTTATTTCATAAAAAAGGAGTCCTATTCATGGAAAAAGTCCTCTTCGTCGCCCTCGGCGGCGGCATCGGCGCAGCCCTGCGCTATTTACTCACAGAACTGGCCAACCTCCACGGCGGCGTATTCTTCCCATACGGCACCATCCTGGCCAACCTCATCGGGTCCTTCTGCATCGGCATCCTCTTCGTCTTCTTCTCCGAAAGCAGCGACCTGTCGCCCATCGTCAAACTCTTCTTCGTCACAGGTATCCTGGGCGGCTTCACGACCTTTTCGACGTACAACATGGAACTCCTCACCTTCGTCCGTACTGGCGCCGTCTTCCCAGCCTGGCCTACTTCTCGTTCAACGTCATCGGCGGCTTCGTCTGCTGCTGGCTTGGCTTCGCCACCGGCAACGCCTTGTGGGGATGAGAGAAGGGCCGCCAGAGCGGCCCGCAGGTCGCAGGTCGCAAGCCTCCCCTCATAGGGGAGGTGGCCCAACGGGCCGGAGAGGTTGAATTACCACATACTACTTCAAAAGCAACCTCTCAGTCAGCTGCGCTGACAGCTCTCCTATGAGGCGAGCCTTGGGAAAGCCCCGCAGGCCGTAAAGCCTCCCCTCATAGGGGAGGTGGCCCAATGGGCCGGAGAGGTTGAATTTCCACACGGTGATTTAAAAACAACCTCTCAAGGGAGCAAAAAAAGAGGCTGTCGCATTAAGACAGCCTCTTTTTAAGTTTGTAGTTTTTAGTTTAATCGCCGTATCGGCCGACCGGTTGCGTTTGCGCTAAGATGGCTGGATATGCGCGCTGGGGCAAGGCGGAGGAAGGAGGCGTAGCCATAGCTACGTCGACTGACGACAACGCAGTCTCCAGCGTGCAGAGCCGGTCAGATTTGCGCAATAAGCAGACGGCCGGCCGATACTCCTAATGCTGTGCCGGTGCGCCGACAGGTTTCGTTTCTTCTACGAGTCCGTCCGTTGCGATGGCTTTCTTGGATACGAAGCTGATGCCGCAGAAGGTGACGGCGCAGACAATCCATTCGGCATAAATGACGTGCGGCAGTACGCGGACAGCCGGTACGAACATCCAGGCGACGAGGACGATGATGGAAGCCAGGATGGTGTAGAACGCAGCCTGACGGGAGCAGTATTTCGGCGCATACATGGTCATGAGGACGATGACTGCGAAAGCCGTCATGAGCGACAAGCCGGCCATGAGGGTCGAAATGATGCCGCTGATGGTCAGGGCGAAGCCCAAGGTCAACAGGCCCAGGAGCAGGACGGAAATACGGGTTACGGTCATGTATTTCTTATCGGACATATTGGGGTCGATGAACTGTTTATGAATATCATGGGAATACAGCGTCGCAGCCGACAGCAGGAGATTGCAAGCCGTGCTGACATCAGCAGCCCACAGCGAAGCCAAAGTCACGCCGGCAATCCAGGGATTGAGGGACATGATGAGCTTCGGCAGTGCCGTCGTCGGCGAAATAGCCGGATACATTTCGGCAGCGATGACACCGAGGAGAGCGGCGATGAAACCGACAGGCAGCATGACCAGACCACCGATGATGAAACCTTTGCGGGCCGTCTGGACATCCTTGGCACCGAGAGAAATCTGAATGATAGCCTGGAGCGATACATTGACCGTAATGAGGACGACGATCCAAGTGATGATGGTCATGGGACCGACACCGCTGATGAGGTCCATGGACGTAATGGACGGAGCCTGGATAGCGACGACGTCGATGCCGCCGGCCATGCCCAGGATGAGGAAAGCAGCAACCGTAATGCCGATGTACTGCAAGGTAACATTGAGGACGTTAGACTGGCTGGCCGACCACATACCACCGATAAGAGTAATGCCGATGAAGACGACGGCACTGGTGAGCATCCCTGTGACCGGCGTGAAGATATTCGGCATCAGGGCAGCCAGGATAGCGCCGCCTGCGACGTACTGCAGGCTCATGATGACCAGCTGTACCAGGACCTGACAGCCGATACCGGCGATCATGCTGCGGCGGTCATAATACCGTTCCAGCAGTTCCGGTACGGTCGTAATATTGAGCTGGCGATACTTCTTGGCAACCGTCAGACCCATGACGATGGCGCCGATGCCCCAGGCAGCCGTATACCAGCCGGCCGACAGACCGACTTTATAAGCCTGTTCGGCAACGCCGATGGTCGAAGCCCCGCCGACAGCCAGGCCGACGATGGATACCATGATGAGGGGCGTCGTCAATTTGCGGCCAGCCAGCACATACGCTTCTGCCGATGCGGCAGCCTTATGCTTGACGTACCAGCTGATACCGAAGAGAACGCCGATGTACACTAAAATGATGAAGACTTGAATCCCTGTAGTTCCCATAGTAAAAACTCCTCTCTAAAATAATTTCCCGAAAAAAAAAGCCGCCCCTCACAAAAGGGACGACTCAGTCGCGGTACCACCCAATTTATCGATATATGGATAAAAAAAAGAGTGGTACGCC
This sequence comes from Megasphaera sp. NM10, assembly GCF_000417505.1. GTDB lineage: Bacteria > Bacillota > Negativicutes > Veillonellales > Megasphaeraceae > Megasphaera > Megasphaera intestinihominis. The sequence goes on along the minus strand of NZ_APHY01000009.1, from coordinate 46,755 downwards.
AGGGACGGAAGATTCCGCGGTACCACCCTAATTATCTCGAATCGATCAACTCATGGCCGTATAACGGCAGCCGCCCCGGTACAGCCTACTCACGTTCAGCCGTACAGTTCAGGAATGAACTTCATGCCCTCTCCCCTGTCCCCTCACACCGGCCGGAGACTCTCTGAAAAGCTCAAAGACACTACTTTTTTCCATCACAACTGTTATCAGGAAATCTGTTGTTGACCATGATTATACAGGAAAATAAAATAAAGTCAAGCAAAATCTGACGAAAAAATCGAAATCTGACGAAAAAATCGAAAGAAAATCACGTAAAACGTACTACGAATTAGGTAAAACGTGCGACCTGAGAATCAACACAATCTCTGTGTTTTTATGCGACTTATAGTGATAGCGAAATAATTTCCCCAACACCGGCAATGACGCCAGAATCGGCACCTTGCGGAAATGCTCGACCTCTTCCCGGCGAATCAGACCACCGATGACCAAAGGCTCGCCATCGCGCAGACGCACGACCGTCCGGGCCTGGCGCGTCGCAATGCGGTAGGCCTTCATTTCCGGCACAAACACAGGCGTACTCACTTCTGCCACCAACTGGGCCGTCACCGAATCATCGGGATGGATCTGCGGCGTGTAGGTCAATTTAATGCCCGCCTCTTCGTACGTCGTACTCACCGTCGTTTCCTTGCCGGACAGATGCTCTGTCTGGACGGGGACTTTATCGCCGATGAGGATATGCGCTTCCCGGCCATTAGTAGCGACCATGTGCGGCGAAGCCAAAATATGGGCCCGTCCCTTTTCTTCGAGGGCGTGGATCGTCCCGGCCAGGGAAAAGACGCCGTGGTCCGCCCCGCCTTCTACAGTCGACCAGTTCCACTCGACACCGGTCTGCTTCAGCAAGCTGTCATCGACGGAGGCAACCTCTACGGAAACATCGACTTGCCGTGCCGGCACATCGAGACGCTTCACCAGGGACTGGACAGCCGCCTGGACTTGATGCGTTCCGCCGACAACGAGGGTATTCGTATCGCCATGGCAGCGCACATCGGCTTCCGGTACCGCTGCCTGGACGGCCTCCTTCAAAACGGCCGGGTCGGCATGGCGTAGCGACCATGTATGAAAAGTCTTGACCCCTTTTCCCGATTTCGCCCCGCTCATCGTACGGATAGGGCCGGATTGTTCGTAATACAAGCCCTGGCTGTCAGCAATGGCCTGCAAGGCTTCTTCCAAGGTGACGTCGTGGAGGTTCATCGTCAACGAGCCCTGCACGCTGTCATCGACGACAAGATTGATATTTCCTGACCGGGCCAGCCCTTCCAGTACCGTCCGTGTCGGCACATCCCGGACCTGGACATCGACAGCCCCGGCCGTCCAGGGACAAAGACAACAGATACCGGCAGTCAGCCATTTCTTCCACTCCTTCATGATGTTCCCTGCCTTTCTTTACAAAGGGATTTCAAAAACTCGTCCGTCCCGCTGCAGGCCTGCGGCCTGACGGTTGACATAGGCGATGTACCAGCCGTTCCACCATTCCCCGGCAGCACAAGTCGCCGTCTGTCCCTGCCACTTCAAAATGACCAGGTGAATATCTCCTTCATGGACGGCACCACAGACGACGGGCAGCGTCCCTTCTTTTTTCTCTTTTTCCGGTTGTTCCTTGACTTCTTCAGGCGCAGCCGCCGGAACGGTCAGCGGTACCGCTTCAGGCGCAGCAGTCTTCTTCGGCAGACTGCCGGCAAACAAATCCGGTAAGGGCTTATAGCGCAAGGCCGGTCGGACATCATAGACGAGGTTTCCTTTACCGTTTCCCCGTTCCGCTTCGTCAGAAGCAGAAAAAACGGGATGCGACCCAGCTTCATGCTGAGCGGCATCCCGTTTCATGTGTTCTTGTCCTTGCGACGGCTCGTCCCACCACGTCCAGATGGCGCCAAGGCAGACAAGTATCCCTATATAGGGAAGCCATGTCTTGCGATGTTGAACGATACCGTTCCTTACCTTTTGCAGAGCGGACAAGACCTTATTGCTTATCTCCATAGCCCTGCGGATGATGCTGATGCCAGTTCCAGGCATCGGCAATGATTTGTTCTACCTTACTGTGTGTCGGCTGCCAGCCTGTGACGCGGCGGATCTTTTCGGATCCGGCGATGAGGATGGCCGGGTCGCCGGCGCGGCGCGGTGCTTCTTCGACTTTGAAGTCTTTGCCCGTGACTTTCTTGGCGGCTTCGATCATTTCACGGACGCTGAAGCCGTTCTGAGAGCCCAAGTTGAAGTACTGCGATTCTCCCCCTTCGGCGAGGTACTTGAGGACCCTTACGTGGGCGTCTGCGAGGTCTGTGACGTGGATGTAGTCACGGATGCAGGTGCCGTCGGGCGTTGGATAGTCGGTGCCGAAAATCTTGATGCTGTCCCGCTGGCCCAGGGCCGTCTGCAGGATCAGGGGGATGAGGTGTGTTTCCGGTGTGTGGTCTTCACCAATGGTGCCGCTTCCATCGGCCCCGGCGGCATTAAAGTAGCGCAGGGCCACGTAGCGCAGGCCATAGGCCCGGCTGAACTGGGCCAGCATGGTTTCGATCATGAGCTTGGTCTGGCCGTAGACGTTGGTCGGATGGTAGGGCATGTCTTCGGTGATCGGCGTCTGTTCCGGTTCGCCGTAAACGGCGGCCGTCGACGAGAAGACGAAGTATTTGACGCCGGCCCGGCGTACAGCTTCCAGGAGGCAGTACGAGCCGACGACGTTGTTGTCGTAATAAATTGTCGGGTTTTCCATGGATTCGCCGACCTGGCTATGGGCGGCGAAGTGCATGACGGCGTCGATGTTCATGTCTTCCATGATGTGCCGTACCCGGTCGATGTCATGGATGTCGACGACGTAAAAAGGGATTTCTTCCGGGACGGCTGCCCGATGGCCGCGCGAAAGATTATCAATGACGACGACGTTGTGGCCCTGAGCCAATAAGGCTTTGACCGTATGGCTGCCGATGTAGCCGGCGCCGCCGGTAACGAGAATATTCATTGAGAGTCTGCCTTTCGTTATTTATTGGGCGGGCTCCCCACGCGGGAGCCCCTACGATATACTGGGCGGGCTCCCCACGCGGGAGCCCCTACGGTATACTGGGCGGGCTCCCCATGTGGGAGCCCCTACGATAATGTTTCTGCGGATTATAAATTATTTTTCCTGTAATTTTTTCAGACGGCCGCCGAGGAATTTCTTGTAGACTTCGACGCCGGGCTGGTTGAAGGCGTCGACGTTGGCGTATTCGCCTTCGTAAGCGATGGACAGGCAGAGCATGAACATCAATTCGCCCAGGTGATACGGGGTCAGGGCGGGCAGGATGTAGTTGGCGCTGGGACGGCCGTCACCGGCGAGGGCTTCGGCGTTGGAGCTGCGGGCCGCTTCCAGGATCTGGCTCAAAGGCAGGCCGCTGAAGGCAGCGAGTTTCGGGTATTCGTCATAGAGATGGGGTACCGTGACGTCGTCGGGCCAGTTTTCGACGGAGACGAACTGGACGACTTTGTCCTGCGGGCCTTCCTGATGTTCCTGGGTCTGGGCGTGCATGTCCGTCGTGCCGACGGCGACGATAGGCGTGCGGCCGTAGTTGACGACGTTGCCCTGTTTGTCCAGGCGTTTGCCCAGGGATTCAGCCAGGAGCTGGATGTACCATTCGGACAAGGATTTCAGGTTATCCGCATAGGGCATGAGGACTTCCAGGTCGCGGCCGTGGTTCTTGCCGGCCAGGAATTTGAGGACACTGTTGAGCAGGGCCGGGTTCTGCCATATATCCGGGTTCTGGCAGGCGTGGTCCATGTCGCGGGCGCCGTCGAGGAACTGACGGATGTCAAAGCCCGTGAGGGCACCGACGATGAGGCCGACTTCGGAGAAGACGCTGAAACGGCCGCCGACGCCATCGGGAACGTAGAAGATGGGCCAGCCCGATTTCTTGGCCAGGCCGTGGAGCAATGTTTCTTTTTCGCCGCCGTCGTGGGGGTCCGTAACGGCTACCGTTTCCAGGGCGATGCCGGCATCGTTCATGGCCTGTTTGAGGACCATGTAGTTGGACATGGGTTCAATGGTCGAGCCCGATTTGGAAATGACGACGGCCATGACCGTGTAGTTCGGTTTGGTGTGGCTGTCGGCCTTGAGGAAATGGATGAGGCCCGTCATCTTATGGGAGTCGACGTTGTTGCCGGCAAAGAAGGCTTTCGGGAAGCCCTTGCGTTCTTCCGTGCTCTTGAGGTTCCAGAATTCGCCGCACTGGACGTCGAAGAGGACCTTGCCACCGAGATAGGAACCGCCGATGCCGAGGAATACGACGGTGTCTACGCGGTTGCGCGTCGTCCGTGCCAGTTCTTCCAGGGCAAAGATGCGTTCCGGACTGTTGATGTTGCCTTCTTCGATGTACGGCAGCTGCGGGAAGAGGACTTCTTCCGGTTCTCCGTCTTTCGAGAGATGGCCCGGCATGATGCCGGTCTTGCGCATATTCATAACGGCTTCGTGAGCCTTGGTGTAAACGGGTTCAAAAGCCTTGACTTCTTCTTCAGTGACGGCCTTGGGACCATAAAGGTTGGTTACGTCAAAAGTAAAACCAGAACGTAATTTTAATTGAGTCATGTAAGTTCCCTACCTTTCGATAGAATAATGTCATATTCGCGTATGAAATCATTATAGCACAAAACGGGGCGCACGGGCTACCTCCTGGACGGCGAACGGTCCGATGTGGAAAAAGGACTTGTCGCATGACGACAAGTCCTTTTGCTGTAGGGGCTCGCACGTGGCGAGCCCGCTCACGTAAATGGTTGATAACGGGATTCCTTTATATACCGGCGGGCGCCCCACGTAGGCGCCCCTACAATACGATCCACGGGATTCCCACAAGCGGTCCATGGGCAACCTCTCAGACCGCCTTTGGCGGCCAGCTCCCCTATTAGAGGAGCCTTGCGGCCTGCGGCCTGCGAATTGCGAACTGCGAATTATGATTTTACCATCAAAAATGGAGCATGGATTTGAGGAAGTTCTGGGTCCGTTCGTTCTGCGGGTGTTCGAAGACGTCTTCCGGTTTGCCTTGTTCCTGGATGATGCCGTCGGCCATGAAGATGACCCGGTCGGCGACTTCTTTGGCGAAGGCCATTTCGTGGGTGACGATGATCATGGTCATGTGTTCGTCGGCGAGCTGTTTGATGGTCCGCAGGACTTCGCCGGTCAGTTCCGGGTCCAGGGCGCTCGTCGGTTCGTCGAAGAGCATGATGTCCGGGTCCATGGCCAGGGCGCGGGCGATGGCCACACGCTGCTGCTGGCCGCCGGAGAGGCGCGACGGATAGGCATCGCGTTTATCCCAGAGGCCGACTTTTTTCAGGAGTTCTTCGGCTTTGGGCATGATTTCTTCGGTCTTCATCTTCTTGACGATGCGCGGCGCTTCCAGGATGTTGTCCAGGACGGTCATGTGCGGGAAGAGGTTGAAGTGCTGGAAGCACATGCCCATGCGGCGGCAGATGGTCCGGACGTCGGCTGCCGGGGCGTAGACGGCACGGCTGCTCCCTTCGGGCGTGCTGACCATGGTCTGGCCGTCGACGACGATGGAGCCGCTGTTGATCGTTTCCAGCTGACAGAGACAGCGCAGGAAGGTACTCTTGCCGCTGCCAGACGGGCCGATAATGGAAATGACTTCCCCCGTTTCAACGTGGAGGGTGACGTCTTTCAAGACTTCGAGACTGCCGAAGCTCTTGCGGATATGGTCCATTTCAATAAAACTCATGATAATCCTCCTTATTCATCGTAAACGGCATAGCGTTTTTCCAGATAACCAAAGACCTTGGTCAGGATAAAGGTAAAGAACAGGTAGAAGACGGCAGCGACCAGGAAGGCCGTCGTGTCGAAGTCGCGCTGTACGATGGAGCGCGTAATGCGCAGGATGTCGTTCATGGCCAGGATGTAGACCAGGGACGTATCCTTGAGGAGGTTGATCGTTTCGTTCGAGACCGGCGGCAGGACGCGCTTGATGACCTGGGGCAGGATGATGCGGCGCATGGTCTGGACGTAGGTCATGCCCAGGACTTTCGCCCCTTCATACTGGCCGCGGTCGATGGACTGGATGCCGCCGCGGAAGATTTCGGCAAAGTAGGCGGCATAGTTGAGGACGAAGGCGATGATGGCCGCCGGGAAGGCCGGCAGTTTCAGGCCGTCGATGATGAAGGGCAGGCCGTAGTAGATGAAGAGGATCTGCAGCATGAGCGGCGTGCCGCGCATGACGTAGATATAGGCGTACATGGCCTTACGCAGGATGGCGATCTTGGAAATACGGCCGATAGCCATGAGGATGCCCAAGGGCGAGGCTCAGGACGATGGTGATGATGAAAATTTTCAGGGTAATCTGCAGGCCTACGGCAACGACAGGCACGATGTGAAATAAATAATCCATGTTGGCTCCTTTTTTGGAATTGACACATATATAGAAGTGGGACATCCCCCAAATCCTGTGACGGGCTCGCCACGTGCGAGCCCCTACGGTGGGCGGATTGACACATATACAGCATAGGATACGTATATACGCAAGGCGGGCCGCCCTTTTGGGCGGCCCCTACGAATCGTCGTTACATCCCGCTTCGCTTACTGTACTTTAATGGTAATATCTTCGTTAAACCACTTCTGGGACAACTTAGTCATTGTACCATCTTCACTCATTTGTTTCAAGACGTCGTTGAGTTTATCCTGCAAGAGCGTATCTTCCTTGCGCATGCCGACGCCGAATTTTTCGTCGCCCATCTTGTCGTCGATGACTTTGAACTTGCCCGGTTTCTTGGCCATGTAGTAACGGCCGACGACGCTGTCGACGAGGATGCCGTCAGTACGGCCGATTTCCAGGTCCATGAAGGCGTTGACGAAGTCGCCGTATTTCTTGACTTCTGCCAGGGAATCCTTGAATTCGGCGTTCTTTTCCAGGGCGTCGATGGAGCTGCTCCCTTCCTGGGTGCCGATGACCTTCCCTGCCAGGCCGGCCCGGTCATTGATGGGCGAATCGGCGCGGACGACGAGGAGCTGGGCGTTGTTCATATAGGGCTTGGAGAAGGCGATCTGCTGGGACCGTTCATCGGTGATGGTCAGGCCGTTCCAGAGCATGTCGACCTGTTTGCTCTTGAGGGCTGCTTCCTTGCTGTCCCAGTCGATGGGCTTGAATTCGACGGGGATGCCCAGGCGCTTGGACGCTTCCTGTGCCAGGTCGATGTCGAAGCCGACGAGCTGACCGCTGTCATCGCGGAAGCCCATGGGCGGGAAGTTGTCATCCAGGCCGATGACGATCTTATCGGGCAGTTTCTGTTCTGCCTGTTTATTTGCATTGCCGCCGCAGCCGGCGACCATGGTAACGGCTGCTACGGCCAGTGTACCCGCAGCCAGTGCTTTTTTCCAATTCATGTGAATTCCTCCTTACATCGTGACGTCGATGCCAAACCATTTTTCAGAAATCTTCTTCGACGTGCCGTCGTTGTGCATGTCTTCCAGGACCTTGTCGAGCTGGGCCTTCAGTGCCGTATCGTCCTTGCGCATGCCGACACCGCTGGGGATGTCGGGATAGCCGACGTCGATGATGCGGAACGGCGCGTTGTTCTTCTTGATGAAGTACGCCGCTGTCGTCTGGGCGACGACGACGGCATCGATGCGGCCGACTTCCAGGTCCATGAAGGACGTGACGTTGTCCGAATACTGTTTCAGTTCCTTAAAGGAATCGCGCAGTTCCGGTTCGGCTTCGATGGCTTCCAGGCCGGTGCTGCCCTGCTGGGTGCCGACGATTTTGCCGGCCAGGTCGGCCTTGCCCTGGATGGGCGAGTCGTTCTTGACCAACAGGATCTGCGGGCCGTTTTCATAGGGCCGGGAGAAGAGGATGTTCTGTTCCCGTTCCGGCGTGATGGACAGGCCGTTCCAGATGGCATCGATTTTTTTGCTCTTCAGTTCCGTTTCCTTGCTGTCCCAATCGATGGGCTTGAATTCGACTTCCATGCCCAGGCGCTTGGAGGCTTCCTTGGCCATGTCGATGTCAAAGCCGACGAGCTCGCCGCTTTCATCATGGAACCCAAAAGGCGGGAAGTTGTCATCGAGGCCGATGACAATCTTATCCCTCTTGGCAGCCGTCCCCTTGTCGGCCTGTTTGTCCCCGCCGCAGCCGGCGACGAAAGTTGCTGTCAGAATTGCCGCCATACCGGCAGCTGCGTATTTTTTCCATTCCATGATTATCGCTCTCCCCTTGAGATCATCTAGGCGTACCGTTGTGTACATGCCCTATTTTACTTTATTTCGTTAAAAAGATAAAGGCTTTTGGGTATAAAAAATCGGCATGTCTCCATGCCGATTCATGCATATCGCACATAGGACAGGTCCTGTCAATGGGCGCTTTCGTCATCGTCCGTTTCATGGGCCTGCTTGATGCGGTCGATGATGCGCTGTTTGTTGCGCTTGGACAGGAACTGCAGGTGCACGGGCAGGACGGCCAGGCCGCCTTCTTCGGCTTCGCCCAGCTGGATTTCCTGCCAGTTGTCGCTGATGACGAAGATGTCCTTATACGGGAGGAAGATGAGGCTCCGCTCCTCATGGAACTGGTCGTCGTAGAATTCATGGAGCGACCGGAACTGGCGGCGGACGATGAGGCCCTTCCGGGTGACGTAGCACATGACGTCGTCCTGGCGATGGATGCGCCACAGGCAAAAGGCCAGGACGGCCCAGTTGTCGAGGTGTTCAACCAGGTGCGCTTCCCCCGTCATGAGCCAGAAGAAGTAGATGGCCACCATGAGGAAGAGGACCTTCATGAAGCCGGAAAACCATTTCGAGTTCTCATAGGCCGCCTCGACGGGACCACAGCGGAAATGCTTTTCCAGGTCTGCCTGTTTCATTTTCTCAGTTTTTTGCTCGTCTTCGGTGCCGTCTTGATGACGACGTTGCGGCCGTCCTTGACGACTTCCAGGGAGATGTCGCCGACGCCGTCCTTGAAGTAAGCCATCTTGATATCGAGGAGGATAGAGCCGACTTTTTCCTGGAGGTCGTCCGTGAAGAACTGGCGGCGGAAGTCCGAGGCGGTCTGCTTCTTAGCCGTCTTTTTGGCCTGCGGCCGGCGGACGCTCACTTCGTCGTCTTCCCAGCCCGTCGTTTCAAAGGTCGATTCTTCTTCGACGCCCTGGAACATGTCTTCGATAGAGCGATTCTTGGGAATCTTATGTTTTGCCATGACAATCACCTACTTCTTTTCCATTTTATCGGATTTTTCCGATGCTTCGTGCATACTGTTAAGGGTAATCTTATTGAAGTCTTCCGGCGTCTTGTACGTCGCTATCTTCTTGAAGCCGACCCGCAGGCGGCCGCGGTAGGCGGCTACGACCTTGTCGTCGTGGTTCATTTCGGCGATGTAGATTTCCTGTCCATCGATACCGATGAGACGGAAATTGCCGCTCGGCGAGATTTCACGCCAGCTGCTGGTCGCCCCGTCGAACATGTAGACGACGCCGGTCCGCAGGTTGTCGTAGAAGAACGTATCCGAATCGTAGAATACGGCGATGCGGCCGATGTTTTCTGCCTGGACGTGGATGCGGCGCGTGTCGTAGTTGGCGTCGGTCCGGTAGATGCGGTATTTATTGTCGCCGACCTGGAGCTTCATGTAGACGACATTGGTCGCCGTCGAATAGGCGACATCGGTGATCTTACTGTCGACCGGGGCATCTTCGATAGGCGTATCGAGTTCGCGGTCCGGATAAATCGGGTTGTACTGGGCGATGTAGACGCCGTACTTGCCGGTCTTCCTGTCGCGGCCATAGGTGGCGAAGATAGCCAGGTTGCGGTCGGGCAGCCATTCAAAGAAGGAGACCTTGCGGCCGTGGAGATTGATGCGCTGGGGATCGTTCTTCTTGCCGGCTTCGTAAATGGTGACCCTGTCGTCGACGATGGTCGCCATGAAGCGCTTGTCATAGGAATAGAAGCTGCGGCCGTTCGGTTCTGTCCCTTCGCCCATGGCTTCCTGCTGGTTCGTGCCGCCGATCTGGAAATCCGACGTCGGCGCGAACAAGACCTGGTCCAGGTAGAGATAAATAGCAGCCTGGACGGCGATGCCGGCCAGAAAGACTGCAATGAACTTTCGTAATTTCATAGCCTGCCTCCTACTTGACGACGAACGCCGTCGGAATCATGCGTTCACCTAAGAGGTCCGCCGGTTTGTTGATGACTTTGCCATTATAATACAGCGTCGAGCTCGACCCGCCATCCAGGTTGGCCGCAATGACGGCGCCTTCTTCATACATGATGTTCTGGATGTCGCGCAGTGTCGCCCCGACGGAATAGCCAGGCTGGCGGCCGTCGATGACCAGGAAGAGGACCGTGCCGTCTTTGCGCTGGCCGATGGCCGTGCGGGGACCGACGCCCCAGCCGCCGTCGCCGTGGGTGATCATCTTTTCACCGTTGACGATGAGGGCCGGCCCGAAGGAAATGCCTTCGACGACGTCCTTTTCTTTCAGTTCGGCCTTGGAGTAGTTGCCGACGATGAGGTTGCCGTCCTTGGTGAAGCCGACGAATTCATTTTCTTCCTCATCGGACGCATCCTGGCCGAGGAGATATTTGCCATCGTGGAGGATGAAACCGTAAGGCTGGCGGCCCGTACCGGTCCCGTTGGCATCATAGAAGCCGCCGGCATTGATGGCCGCTACGGCGCCGACGCGTTCGGCAATACCGCTGGTCGTGTCGCCTTTTTCATCCATATTTTCAGCCGTCGCGACCTGTACGCGGTGCGGGTCCGGGATTTCCAGGAGGAATCCCTTGAAACGGCTGGAATCAATATTCTTCAGGGTAAGTGTCGAGTCCGTCCGGGCTTTGAACTTGAACAGTTCCTGCTTCGGCGTCGAGCTGATGCCGCCCAGGATTTCGTCGATTTCTTCCTGCGAAAAAAGCCAGGTGATGTACTGGGGATGACGGCTCTTCAGGATAGCCCCGATGACGGTGCGCTTCAGGTTGTCGAAGGGGCCGAAGAGGACGACAAACGGCGATGTCAAGGCAAAGAAAATGGCGACAAAGACAAAAAACTTACCGATTTCTTTTACGTGTTTCCTCATAAGTAACCTCGAAAATAATAAAGTTAGCGTTCTTCATACTGCGGTGTCGTGACGCGCTGCTTGAAGTTTTCTATATCGACGGCATTGCCGATCCAGATGCGCTTGACCGCATAGGGGTTGTCCCCGTATTTGGCCCAGCCCGGATCCATGGTAAAGGCCAGTTTGATACCGGCTGCCTTCAACGCGTCGCCGGCGCTTTTCGTATAGCCGCCATAGGGATAGCAGAAATATTCGTTGGTAATGTCCAGCTGTTCCTTGAGTTCAGCCTGGCTCTTCTTGATTTCATCCGCAAAGGTGCGCCCTGTCATTTCCGTCGCCCGTTCATGGTGATAACTGTGGGAGGCAATGGTCAGGCCGGCAGCCTGCATTTCCTTGACCTGCTGCCAGTTCAGGCGCGTTCCCTGGTCCGTGTCATACGTCGGCACGAAGACCGTCCCGGCAAAGCCGTATTCCTTCAAAACAGGCATGACGATGCTGTACGTATCGGGATAGCCGTCGTCAAAAGTGAGGACGACCGGCCGGACTGGTACGGGCTTGTTATGCACCATATAGTCATAGAGCTGGTCCAGGGTAATGGGATGGAAGTCATTATCCTTCAGGAACTTCATCTGTTCCCGGAAGTGCGATTCCAAGAGGACCGCATCGTTATCGGGGACATCGCCTATCATGTGATACATCAGGACCGGGATACCCTGCTTGGGCACGGCCATTTCCACCTGCGCCTGCGGTGCCTTGTCGGCCTTGGCCGTATCGCCGCTCTGCGTCGGCGTGCAGCCGACCAGCAGGAAGCAGCACAGGATGGCCAGGCAGGCCAGTTTCCATATACGCAAATTGTACAGCCCCTCTCGTTAAGATTCTTCGTTGTCCCGCAAGGTCACAACGGGCAGCTCATCGTAATGGCCAGCCAGGAACAGGCGGATGTACCGTTCGGCATCATCGCGGACGGCCTTGTCGGCTTCGACGGAATGGAAGCAGACGCTGGGCGTGAGCAGGAATTCCGGCCGGGCGATCATCTTGAGCAGCATCGGGCTCGGATGTTCCATGGACAATACGTCGAGGGCGGCACTGCGGATATGGCCGTCGTCGACAGCATGATAAAGAGCCGCTTCGTCCGCCAGGCCGCCGCGGCAGCAGTTGACGAACATGGAGCCTTCCTTCATTTCCTCGAACTGTTCGTCCTGGAATATGTAGCGTGTCGTTTCGTTGAGCGGCATGTGAAGTGATACGACGTCGCTGGTCTGGAGAAGTTTGTCGAAGTCGACGGGACGGACGCTGCGTTCCATCATGACCTTTTCGCTGACAAACGGATCATAAGCCTGGATCTTGCATCCAAAAGCCTGGAGACGGGCGGCGACGGCACGACCGACATGGCCAAACCCGACGAGGCCGATGAGATTGCTGCTGACACGGTGGATAGGCCAGGGAACGGACCCGTATTCCCAACGGCTGTTGGTGCGGATATCGCTCTGGTACTCCGGCAGCTGGCGGATGAGGGCCAGGATCATGGCACACGTATGGTCGGCAATATCGTCGACACAGTACGACGTATTGTTGATGACCATGACACCCTTTTCCCGGGCAGCCGCCAAGTCGACATTATCCGACCGCGTCGATAAGACGACGATCAATTTCAGATCGTCCAATTCTTCCAGAAGGGATGCCGTAATCGGTTCGGACTTACAGATGATGACATCTGCATCTTCGAGCCTGTCGGCCAATTCTTCTTCATCTCCGGGAGGACAATATTCAACGCGCGCTACATCGCGCAGTCTCTCTCCAAAATCATCTTCATCCTGACGTCCTGTCAAAACACTTATGTGATACATTATCACTGCCCCTTTTCTATAAACAAAAGATTTAGACATAAAGATACACTTAATTATATACCATATAAAAGTCAATTAGCAAGTCCCTGTGCCGTCCTTGACGGAGTTGTGAAAACTCTGCTATAATAGTTTCGTTATGGAAAGGTGTCCGAGTGGTTTAAGGAGCTAGTCTTGAAAACTAGTGATGCGGCAACGCACCGTGGGTTCGAATCCCACCCTTTCCGCCAATTTCCAAAAAGCCCTGTCGCGTAGGTGACAGGGCTTTTTGAGTGGTTAGCAGCTTAGTGGCTAGGAATTAGCAAAGGCCCCCAATCGGGGCCTTTTTATGATTTACAATCTGTAGGGGCTTGCACGTGGCAAGCCCGATTCAGGATATGTGCGATTATCCAATTAGTTTTTTAGAGAACCGTTCAAATGTCCGGCAGGGCGCACTCTGGGCGCCCTCTACTATTTCTTATGGAAAAAGTGTGGCGAATCGCCCCATTGTCCCAGGCCGATGGTGTCGCCTACGGAGGCTACGCGGGCGCTGAGGCAGTTCTTGCACTGGTCCGGTACTTCGTCGACACAGGGTTTGTTGTCGTATAAGAGGTACTGTGGGCGATATTTGGGGACCGTGACGATGGGCATGAGGACGTTGGCCCCGGCTTTGAGGCCCAGTTCCCGTCCCAGGGGATGGAGGGCCTGGAGGGCCGTCGTAGCGGCGATGTTGACGTCGGGCAGGAAGAGGCGCGTGACGGCAATCATCTTGAGGCCCAGTTCCAGGCGCCGTTTCTTTTCTTCGGCACTGTCCATACCGGCAGCCATGACGTCTTTGCCGACCGGTGTATTGTGATGGACGACGTAGGGACCCATGCCGATCATGTCGATGTCCATGTCCCGGTAAAAGAGGATGTCATCGGCCAAATCGCCCAGGGTCTGGCCGGGCAGGCCAATCATGTCCCCTGTCCCGACCTGGTAGCCGATGCGGCGCAGGCTGTCCAGGCAGTCCTTGCGGACCTGCCAGCGGTGATGGCCGTCCTGGGGATGGAGCGTCGCGTAGAGGTCGGGGTTGCTCGTTTCGATGCGCAGGAGATAGCGGTGGGCGCCGGCGTCGAACCAGCGGCGGTACGTTTCTTCCGTCTGTTCACCGACGCAGAGGGTCAGGCCCAGTTCGCCGTGGCTCAAGGCCTTGATGTCGCGGACTAGGCCTTCGACGTAGTCGATGAACTCTTCATCCTGCCGTTCGCCGGACTGGAGGGTCAGGGAGCCGTAGCGGTTCTCCCAGGCCCAGCGGGCCATGGCCAGGATGTCTTCGCGCGGCGTATCGAAGCGTTCTACTTCGTCATTGCTCTTGCGGATGCCGCAGTATTTGCAGTCTTTGATACAGTAATTGGAAAATTCGACGAGGCCCCGGTAATAGACGACGCGTCCCACACCGGCGGCCTTGACGGCATAAGCCGCATCATAAAGCGCCTGGAGTTCATCAGGATCGGTAATCGAGAGCAGCGCGATCAAATCGTCGCGGGTTTTCGGTTGTGGAATAGTCATAGACGGAACTCCTTTCAGATGGCCTGCTATTCGTTGGCCCAATGAATCTTTTCAAAGAAAAGGAAGATGAGGCTCATGACCATGGCGACGACCGTAGCCAGGCCCATGCCCTTGAGCTGGACCGGACCGAGGACGATAGTCGCCCCGCTGAGGCCGGAAATCATGGTGACAGCCGTGAGGATGAGGTTCTTCGAGCGCGTATAATCGACTTTCTTTTCGACGAGCATACGCAGGCCTGAAGCGGCGATGAAGCCGAACAGGAGAATGCAGACACCGCCCATGACCGGCGTCGGGATGGCGTGGATGAGGGCTGCGATCTTGCCGACGAAGGAAAAGAGGATGGCAAAGACAGCAGCGCCGCCGATGACCCACGTACTGTATACGCCGGTAATGGCCATGACGCCCATGTTTTCACCATACGTCGTATTCGGCGTCGAACCGACCAGGCCGGACAGGACGTTGGACAAGCCGTCGGCAAAGAGCGACCGGTGCAGGCCCGGGTCCTTGATGAGGTCGCGGCCGACGATATCGCTGGTGACGAAGAGATGGCCCAGGTGTTCGGCCAGGACGACGAACAGGGCCGGCATGATCATCATGATAGCGCTGAGATTGAATTCCGGCTTATAGAAGGTCGGAAAGGCGACCCATGGCATTTCCTGGACATGGGTCCAATCGACGACGCCCATGAAGAACGACAGGATATAGCCGGCAATGACGCCGATGAGGATGGGGATGATGCCGATGAAGCCCCGGCCGAGGACGGTGGCCAGGATGGTGACGACCAGGGTGAACGTCGAAATGATCATGGCCGTTTCATTGGACATGCCCTGGACTTCGCCCATATAACCGGACATATTCATGGCCAGCGGCGCCAGTTCCAGGCCGATGATGGCTACGATGGAGCCCATGGCAGCCGGCGGGAAGAGGACGTCGATCCACTTGGTGCCGACCTTGTCGACAATGGCCGCCAGGATCATGAAGGACAGGCCGAAGACGATGAAGCCCCCCTGGGCGTCGCCATAGGACATGCCCGGTGTCGCGCAGACAGCCAGGACCGGCGAAATGAAGGCGAAACTCGAACCGAGGTAGGCCGGCAGGCGCCATTTACAAATGGTCAGATAAATGAGCGTACCGACGCCGTTCATGAACAGGGCCGTCGCCGGGTCGACGTGGAGCAGGAACGGGACCAGGACCGTCGAGCCGAACATGGCAAAGAGATGCTGTAAACTCAGGGGAATCGTCGGCAAGATAGGCAGCCGTTCTTCCACATGTATAATTCTTCGTTGTTCCATAAAATCAAAATCCTCCTAAATTCAATGCCCCATAAAGGGCGGACGCAAAGCCTGCCGGGCCTGCTGGGCACTCAAGTCCTGCGCCTTGGCCGCGGCCATGTAATTATCATAGCTGACGCGCAGCAGGAGCGACGCAGAAATCAGGTTCAAAATAAGGGATGACCCGCCGTAACTGATGAAGGGCAGCGGGACACCGACGACGGGAAACAGGTCCGTAACCATAGCCATGTTGACCAGGCCCTGGCCGCCGAGAGAAAAGGTAATTCCCATGGCCAGGAACATGCCGAACCGGTCCTGACAGGAGCCTGCCGCCTGGACGCCAAAATAAATCAGGGCGAAAAACAGGAATAAGACCAGGACACCGCCCAAAAAGCCCCATTCCTGGCAAAGGATAGCATAAGCGAAGTCCGTATGGGCTTCGGGCAGGTAACTGAACTTGCTGATGCCCGTCCCCATGCCCTGGCCCCAGACGCCGCCGGAACCGATGGCGATGAGGCTCTGGGTTATCTGATAGCCGATGGTCTTCTTGTAGTCCTCAGGGTATATCCAGGCCCGGATGCGGTCTTTCTGGTAATCATGACCAAAGAAATAAAAAGCCAGGACGCCGATAACGATTGCCGCAAGGGTCCACAGGCCGATTTTCTTATACGACCAGTGCCGGTCATAGAGTGGGATGCCGCTGCAAAAGAGCATGAACGCCGACGGCACAAAGAGCACGATAGCCGTGCCGGCATCAGGCTGAATCAAGATAATAGCAGAGAGGAAGAGAGCCGGCAAGAGGCAGAGCAGACCATAGCTCTTGAAGAGCTTCTTCTTTGCCAATAATGACGGCGCCAAGTGCTCGATGCGCCATTTTTTAGTGAATCGTTCGACGACAGTCTGCTGGTCACCGTGACATTCCCAAAAGAAAGTCAGCGCCGCAGCCGTGCAAATGATGGCTGCCAGCTTAGCAAATTCCGACGGCTGGAAAGACACGGCCCCATAGCCCAGCCAGCGCTGAGCACCGTTGACGGTGATGCCGATGGCCTTGACGGCAAAGAGCAGCACGGCGCTGATCAGGACCAGCGTACCGCACCAGCGGCGCAGCCACGGATAGCCCAGGTGCCAGACGCCGGCAGACGCCAGCAGGCCCATCACCAGGAAGCCCAATTGTTTCAAGAGATAACCATAGACCGTACTGCCGCCATCGAGGACAAAGGTCGAGCTGAGGATATTTTCCATGCCGATGACGACAAGGCACGAAAAGATACCCACCAGCCAGAGGACGTTAGTCCTCCGGCGCCGGGTCCGGACGGTCAGTCTGGGTTTTAACATGAGCAATCACTTCCTTGGGACGCGTAGCGACACAACGGAAAATGGGCTGTCCCTTGGCGCTGAACTTCGCTTCATATTCCGTCATGGCTTCATTCAAAATCGGGCTGTTATGCAGATCATAAGTCACTTCCGACAAGGGCCAGCCACATTCGCGGAACTCGTCGAGGGTGAAATCGAAGAGACCGGCATTATCGGACTTGAAGTAAATCTGGCCATTTTCCCGCAGGAGCCGTGCGTAGCGGTCGAGGAAACCGCGGTACGTCAGGCGCCGTTTGGCATGGCGCTTCTTGGGCCAGGGATCGCAGAAGTTGATGAAGAAGCGGTCCACTTCCCCTGGGGCAAAAATATCTTCCAGGCGGGCTACGTCAAAGCGCAGGAGCTGGACATTGTCCACTTCGGCAGCGGCGCACTTCTTGCCGGCATAATAGAGGACGCCGACCTGGATCTCGATGCCGATGAAATTGACATCCTTGTGGATCTGGGCCATCTGGGAAATGAAATTCCCCTTCCCCGTCCCCAATTCGACCCACAGCGGCGCATCGGGATTCTTAAAGAGGGAACGCCATTTTCCCTTATAGCTTTCGCAGCTTTCCAGATGGAGAAAATCACTATAATCCTTGATAGCCTCGTCAATCCACGGTTTTCTTCGTAAACGCATTATACCTCCTATGTAAAAAACGATTCATCGTACAAGAACCCTTCAGACCTGCTGTACAAGCCGAAGGGTTCCATGACTAACTTTTTCAGACTTATTTAATTATAAAAAATGTCGGCGCCGGTGTCAATCTTTTAATGGCAGCCAGCCATCAATGGCCGTAATGCCCAGGCCCGGTGCGTCGGGGACGACGAGGTGGTCTTTGTCATAGGTGATGCCGCCCCGGACGGGGTCGGCGGCCATGAGGTCGGCGGCGTCGAGGTCGTTCTTGGTGATGACGGCCTTGCCGGCAGACAGGGCCGCGGCGGCGGTGATGCCGACTTTGCTTTCCAGCATACAGCCCATCATGCAGGCGACGCCGGCGGCGTCGGCCATGGCGGCGATCTGGGCAGCCGGGGCCAGGCCGCCGGCCTTCATGAGTTTGATGTTGATGAGGTCACAGGCCCGCATGGCCAGGAGGCGGAAGACGTCGCGCGGGCTGAAGGCCGATTCGTCGGCCATGATGTCCGTCGCGACGTGGTCCGTGACCTGTTTCAGGCCGTCGAAGTCAGCGGCTGCCACGGGCTGTTCGACCAGTTCGATAGCGAGGCCGGCGTCTTCCATGCGGCCGATGAGGCGGATGGCTTCTTTCGGCTTCCAGCCCTGGTTGGCGTCGAGGCGGATAGTGACGTCCGGCCCGACGGCCTTGCGGATGGCGGCGACGCGCTGGAAGTCCATGGCCGGGTCGATGCCGACTTTCAGTTTCAAGTGGCTGTAGCCGCGAGAAACGGCCTGGACGGCGTCGGAAGCCATCGTGTCCGGCGCGTTGACGCTGATGGTGAGGTCCGAGGCGATGCGCGTCTTGCGGCCGCCGAAGAAGCGGTACAAGGGCAGGCCGTAACGCTGGCCGAAGAGGTCGTGGACGGCCATGTCCAGGGCGGCCTTGGCCGACGTGTTGTGGACCATAGATTGATGGATCGTGTCGAGGATATCTTCGCGGTCGTCGATATCCCGGCCGATGAGTTTCGGCCCGATGGTATATTTAATGGCAGCGGCGACCGATTGGTGACTGTCACCGGTGATGACGACCGTCGCCGGTGCGTTGCCGTAGCCCGTGTGGCCGTCGTCGGTATGGACCTTGACGACCAGGTCTTCGGCGACGTCGACGCGGCGCAGGGCCGTGATGAACGGCGTCTTCAAGGGAATGGCGATCTTCCCGATTTCAATAGCTGTAATCTTCATGATAATTCCTACGGTAAAATATCTAAAATCTCTTCGACTGAATCGACGATGTAGCGGACGTGCTCCTTCTGGAACATGGGCTTGGCCGCCGGCCCGTCGATGCCGGTCAGGGTCCCAATCATGGTGGCTCCCATGGCCCGGGCGCACCAGACGTCGGCCAGGGAGTCGCCGACGACGTAGTAGATGCCCTTCTTGAAGTCGTCGGGATGGCTGACGTAATCGAGGTAATGTTTCTTATTCTTGCCGAAAGCCCCGAGGTAATAAGCAAAGGGGTTGGGCTTGTCCAGGGACATGTGCAGCATGGCTTCGGCTTCTTCGATGTCGCTATAGGTCGCAACGTAGTGTTCGTCGAATTCGTCGAGCCAGCCATAGGTCCGGAAGGGAATCTCCATTTCCATTTTCGACCGGCCCGTGGCGATGGCAATCTGATAGCCCCGTTTCTTCAATTCCCGGAACATGTTGCGGATGCCGTCAACAGTCCCCAGTGGTTCTTCCCGCGTCAAAAAGCCCGGTTTCCCCGGTGCATAAGGTTTCTTGCCATACGTCTGTTCATAGAGCTCGTCGCCGAAATACCAGTCCTGGAAGGCCTCGAATTCCAGCTGCCACAAGGGCGAATCGAGGGGCGTCCACTGCTTGGAGCCCGGTCCCAGGGACGACTGGACGGCATTGGCCAGATAGGTAAAGACTTCGTCCTTGCCGGCCCGTTCGGGGATGACATTGCTCAGGCGGCGATAGACGTCGTCGGCCGTCGGTACGGGATAGCCCCGCAGGAGAGAGCCCAGGTACTGGATATCGTCGATTTTCTTCAGGCTCCCTTCCAGACCGCCGTGGTCGGCGACATACTTTTCCAGCATGAGCCACAAGGTGACGACGATGTGGGCGTGGACCATGTCCCAGTTGCTGTTGACGCCGTGTTTCTTGAGCCACAATAAGATATCGTCGTTCCTCCAGAAGCGGGCCCGCAGGGCGGCGATGGTATCATCGTCAAGGTCGGCCGTGATCCGTTCCGGTTTGAGGTGCATGTAGCGCGGGCTGTAATACCATTCCCAGACTACCAGGCCGATACGTCGAAATAGCGTTTTTCACTGAGCAAGACGCCATCGACGTCAAAAATCACTTTCTTCATCGCGCCTTCCTCCTCTTGCTTAAAATGTCTTGTCCAAATGGCCGACAGTCTTCTTATTGCCCTTGACATGGGACCGTTCTTCCAGGACCTTCATGACATCGTTGACGGTGACGCCCGTGTCCTCCCAGAGGACGGACAGGTGATACAAGAGGTCGGCCGATTCCTTGCAGACTTCCAGGCGCAGGTTGTCGGCGGCTTCCGACGTATCCTTGACGACGGGGTCGGCGTTCTTGGCGGCGATGATGACTTCCGACGATTCTTCGCCGATTTTCTTGCAGATCTTGTCGATGCCCGTCTGCAGGAGGTAAGCCGTGTAGGATTTTTCTGTCGGATGGATGCGTTTTTCCTTGATTTCTTCGCGCAGGTCCGACAGCATGGACAAGTTGCCCGTATAGGTCTTTTCCCATTCCGTCATGGACCGGAAGAAACACGATTTGTGGCCTGTATGGCAGGCGGCGCCGACCTGGTCGACGGTCAGGAGGATCGTGTCGGCATCGCAGTCGACGGCGATGGAGCGGATGTGCTGGAAATGTCCCGACGTTTCGCCTTTATGCCACAATTCCTGGCGGCTGCGGCTGTAATACCAGGCATCGCCACTTTCGACGGTGCGCTTCAGGGCTTCGGCGTTCATATAGGCCACCATGAGGACCTTGCCGCTGCATCCTTCCTGGACGACGGCCGGCACGAGGCCCTTTTCATCAAATTTAATGTCTTTCATCGATACACTTTCCATTTATTTTTCTGCCCCTCTCATGGGAATTCCCTGTCCCTGTAAATAGGTCTTCAAATCGGGGATGTCGATCTGGCCGAAGTGGAAGACCGAAGCGGCCAGGGCGGCATCGACGCCGACGTCGAAGACATCCTTGAAATCCTGCATCGTGCCGGCACCGCCGGAAGCGATGATGGGCACAGGCAGTTCCGTCGCCAGGCGGCGGTTCAGTTCCAGGTCGAAGCCGGCCTTTTCGCCGTCCGCGTCCATGGAATTCATGCAGATTTCGCCGGCACCGAGGGCGACGCCCTGTTTGGCCCAGGCGATGGCGTCGATGCCCGTATTCTTGCGGCCCCCTTCGACGTAGACCTGCCAGCTGCCGTGGTTATCGCGCTTGGCATCGATGGACAGGACGACGCACTGGCTGCCGAAGCGCTGGGCCGCTTCGCGTATCAGTTCGGGACGGCGGACGGCAGCCGAATTGACCGATACCTTATCGGCACCGGCCCGCAGGACCTGGTGGAAGTCGTCGATGCTGCTGATGCCGCCGCCGATGGTAAAGGGAATGGTAATGGCTTCGGCTACGGCGCGGACGACGTCGATGAAGATATGGCGCTTTTCATGGGTCGCCGTGATGTCGTAGAAGACGAGTTCATCGGCGAGCTGGTCGGAATAGAATTTCCCCAATTTGACGGGATCGTCGACGTCCTGGATATGTTTAAACTGCTTGCCTTTGACGACGCGGCCATCGCGGACGTCCAGGCACGGTACAATACGTTTTGCCAACATCTTACATTCCCCCTAATGCGCGGATTTCGGCCATCGTGATTTTCCCCTCGTAGAGCGCCTTGCCGGTGATGGCACCGTAGACGCCCATGGCCTGTAATTTCTTCAGATCAGCGATGCTGCTCATGCCACCGGACGCGATGAGGCGGATGAAGGGCAGCTGCTGGAGCTGGCTGAGCATTTCAAAGTTCGGCCCTGTCAGCATGCCGTCGCGGCTGATGTCCGTATAGACCAGGGTATTGATGCCGATGTCGAGCATGGACTGGGCAAAGGGCAGGACCTTCTTGTCACTGCCGTCGACCCAGCCGCGGGTAGCGACGACATCGCCCTTGGCGTCGATGGATACGGCCAGGGACGAGCCGTATTTCTTGGCCATAGCCGTAATGAATTCCGGGTCTTCGACGGCTTTGGACCCGATGATGACGCGGTTAACACCGGCTTCCAGATACGTTTCGATAGCTTCTTCGCTGCGGATGCCGCCGCCGACTTCGACGGGGATATCGACGGCTTCACAGATGTCGCCGATGATCGAGGCATTGGTCAGTTTGCCCGAAAAGGCGCCGTCCAGGTCGACGACGTGGAGAAACATGGCCCCTTCGTCGCACCATTTGACGGCAGCGTCGACGGGGTTCTCAAAATAGGTCGTACTGTCGTCCTTGACGCCCTGGCGCAGGCGGACAGCATGGCCGTTCTGGATATCGATAGCGGGAAATACGATCATAGTCTCACCCTTTCTTCATGACGTAATCGACGACGTTCCGGAGGAGCTGTTCGCCGACGCGGCCGCTCTTTTCCGGATGGAACTGGAAGCCCAGGACATTGTCTTTGCCGCAGATAGCCGGGACGGGCTGGCCGTAATCGGCCGTAGCGATGACGTCGGGCGTATCCACTGGCGATTTATGGTAGGAATGGACGAAATAGACGTAAGGATGAGCCGGCAGTCCTTTCTGGAGCCAGTGTTCCTGGCGGAATTCCAACTCATTCCAGCCCATGTGGGGCACTTTCAGTTTCGTGTGGAAGGGCACGATGTCGCCGGGCAGGAAACCCAGGCAGTCGTAGGTGCCGCCTTCGTAGCTCTTTTCAAAGAGGGCCTGCATGCCCAGGCAGACGCCCATGAAGAACTTGCCGCTCTGGACCTGTTCCTGCAGGAGCGGGATGAGGTCGAATTTCTGTAAGTTCCCCATGGCATCGCGGATGGCACCGACGCCGGGCAGTTCGACCAAATCAGCGTCGCGGATGACAGCCGGGTCGCGGGTAATGGCCGCTTCGATGCCCAGGCGTTTCCAGGCATTGTATACGTTGGCCAGGTTGCCAACTTCATAATCGATAATCGCAATCTTCATCATAACACCCCTTTTGTCGACAAGACACTCGTTTCGTCGCCTTCGATGCGGACGGCTTCCTTCAAGGCATGGCCCAGCCCTTTGAACACCGATTCGACGATGTGGTGGGCATTTTCGCCATAGAGATTGGTGACGTGCAGGTTCATGCGGCCGTGGACGGCCAGGGCATAGAGGAATTCTTTGAGCATTTCCGTTTCAAAGGTCCCGATGCGTTCGACGGCGAGTTTCACGTCGTAGACCAGGTAGGGCCGGCCGCTGAGGTCGATGACGACCCGCGTCAGGGCTTCGTCCATGGGGCAGTAGAACATGCCGTAGCGGTTGATGCCCTTCTTGTCGCCCAGGGCCCGGGTCAGGGCGTCGCCAAAGACGATGGCCAGGTCTTCGATGGTGTGATGCGTGTCGACGTCGAGATCACCGTGGACGTGGAGAGTAATGTCCATGCCGCTGTGGCAGGCCAGGAGGTTCATCATGTGGTCGAAGAAACCGATGCCCGTCGTGCCACCGAAGGTACCGGAGCCGTCGATGTTGAGGGAGACGGCGATCTGCGTCTCTGCCGTTTCCCGTTCGACCTGGGCACTACGCATATTTCTTCGCCTCCTCGGTCATGACGGCGACGCCGCGGCGGACGACGTCGTCCGTGGTGATGGTGATGCGCAGGCAGTTCTTGAGGTCTGCCGCCTTATAGGAGCGGACGCAGATGTCGGCGTCGTGCAGGGCCTTGACCATGGCCGGGCCGTCGGGGACGCGGACCAGGACGAAGTTGGTCGCACTGGGATAGACCGTAAGATTCGGCACGTCCTTTAAGGCGTCCATGAAATGCTGGCGCGCTGCCAGGGTCGGCGGGATGTTGTGGGCCAGGATGTCATCGGCATAGTCCATGGCGGCCAGGGCAGCGTTCTGCGAGAGGATGTTCATGTTATAGACGAGCTTGGTCAATCCCAGGGCGTCGATGACTTCCTTCTGAGCCACACCATAGCCGACGCGGCAGCCGGCCAGGCCGAAGGCCTTGGACAAGGTGCGGATGACGATGAGGTTGTCGTACTGGGCAAGTTTGGTAATGATGCTCGGCGCGCCGGCAAATTCCAAGTACGCTTCATCGACGACGACGATATTGTCGGCAGCCTGGACCAGGCTTTCGACGTAATCCAGGGGCAGCAGTTCCCCTGTCGGGTTGTTCGGGTTGCAGAGGACCGTCACTTTCGGCTGGAGTTCCTTCACTTTGGCCAGGAGGCCGTCGCGATTGCGGCGGTAGCCGTCGAGGTCGGACACGGTGACGACCTTGGCACCGAGGACTTCGGCGTCGATGCCGTAGATGTCGAAGGTCGGCGTATGGGTCAGGAGCGTATCGCCGGGATTGAGGAAGGTATTCATGATGAGGCTGATGATTTCATCGCCGCCATTGCCGACGAGGACTTCCTGAGGCTGGCAGCCGACGTATTTCGCCAGGGCTGCCCGCAGTTCTTCGGCAAAGGGGTCCGGATAGTGGTACGACGGCGTCTTGGCCAGGCGTTCCAGGAAATCGGCTTTGACCTTGGGGAAATCAAAGAGGTTGTACGGACTTTCATTGGCATTGATGACCGTATGCTCCCGGATTTCCGGGACGACATAGGGTTCAAAAGAGCGGATGGTATTGCGAAGCCAGTTATTATTCATCGATTCTCCTCCTTACAGCCAGGCCGTGAGCCTGCAATCCTTCTACATTGGCGAAGCGCATGACCTTGTCGGCGACAGCTGTGAAAGCGTCCTTATCGTATTCCAGGAGGCTGCTGCGCTTGACGAAATCATAGACGCCGAGGGGCGACGAGAAAGCCGCCGTCCCCATAGTCGGCAGGGTATGGTTGGGGCCGGCGAAGTAGTCGCCCAGGGGTTCCGTCGTATAGGGCCCCATGAAGATAGCACCGGCATTGACGATTTTCTTGGCCCACGTTTCGGCGTCGCTGAAGGCGATTTCCAGGTGTTCCGGCGCGATGAGGTTCATAATATCTACGGCCTGGTCCTTATCCTTGACGATGAAGAACTTGGCGTGTTTTTCAATGGATTCGGCAGCGATGTCCTTGCGCGGCAGTTCTTCCAGCTGACGCCGGACTTCAGCTTCGACTTCGCGGGCAAAGGCGGCGCTGGGCGTGACCAGGAAGACGGCGGCCCGGCGGTCGTGTTCGGCCTGGGCCAGGAGGTCAGCAGCGACCCAGACCGGATTGGCGTCGTGGTCGGCCAGGACGCCGACTTCACTGGGGCCGGCGATCATGTCGATGCCGACAGTGCCGAAGACCAGGCGCTTGGCCATGGCGACGTAAGCGTTGCCCGGGCCGACGATCTTGAAGACCGGCGGGATGCTTTCCGTACCGTAAGCGGCAGCGGCAATGCCCTGGGCACCGCCGACTTTATAGATTTCCGTAGCGCCGGCGACATGGGCCGCAGCCAGGATGTAGGGATTGACCGACCCGTCTTTGGCAGGCGGCGTAAAGACGGCGATGGACGGGACGCCGGCGACGTGGGCCGGGATGGTGTCCATAAGGACCGTCGACGGATAGGCCGCCGTGCCGCCGGGGACGTAGACACCGACGCGCTGGATAGGCGTGAACTTGGCCCCCAGGCGGACGCCGGGACGGAAGGTGTCGATCCAGGTCTGTTCGACCTGGCGTTCATGATAGGCCCGGATGTTGGCGGCCGCTTCTTCCAGAATGGCCATGAAATCGGGACCGACGATGTCGACGGCATCGTCGATTTCTTCCGGCGAAACGAGGAAACTGTCGAGGTCGACGCCATCGAAGCGTTTCGTATATTCCCGGACAGCGGCGTCACCGCGCTGTTCGATGTCGGCCAGGATAGCTTCGACAGCCTTGCGGATGTCTTCACTTTCTGCCTGGTCCCGTTTAGTAATGCGGCGAATGTCGCGTAAGGTCAACCCTTCACTGGGTGCATCTATCCATTCCACTCTAACTCCCCCTTAGTTATGCCTTCATGCTGTGTTCACGGATGACATCCATGAGCTGCTGGATTTCGTTATATTTCATCTTAAAGGAAACGGGATTGCAAATCATGCGGGCACTGAAATCCATGAAGTATTTCAGGACTTCCAGGCCGTTGGCCTTCAAAGTATTGCCCGTTTCGACAATATCGACGATGACATCGGACAAGCCGACGATCGGTGCCAGTTCAACGGACCCGTTGAGCTTGATGATGTCGACGCTGTGATGATTGGCCTCGAAATAGCTGCGGGCAATGCGCGGATATTTCGTGCCGATAGTGATGCGCTTGGTCATGTCGACCTTCTTGCCGGCGATACCGGCGACGGCCATGCGGCAGCGGCCGATGCCCAGGTCCATGACTTCGTAGACGTCGGCGCCCGGCGCTTCTTCGATGAGGACGTCCTTGCCGACGATACCGACGTCAGCGGCGCCGCGTTCGACGTAGACAGCGACGTCAGGCGACTTGACCAGGGTCACTTTGAGCTGGCCCTTGGCGTCTTCAAAGATGAGCTTGCGGCTCTCTTCGGAATACGTCGGGAAATCATAGCCGCTTTCGGCTAAATACTTCATGACCACTTTATGAATACGGCCCTTGGCCAGTGCAATATGAATCGCCATGTTACAACCTCCCCATGAGTGCTTCCAATTCTTCGGCCGTCATGGCCTTGCCGTCCTTATAGTACGAGCCGTTGCGGTAAATAGCGTGGATACTGTAATCGCCGCTGTCGATGAAGGACGAATCGGGATAGGCGGCGACGCGGAAGCCGCGGCTGCGCCAGTTCATGAGGTCCCGGACCAGGGTCTGGTCGCCGGCTGTATAGGATACGGCCATCTGGAACGACGGTTCCGTATCTTCCAACAGGCCGGCATCGTTCATGTATTCATACAATAAATTGATGTTCATGCCGAAGCCGCAGGCCGGGCGGTCGACGCCGAACCGCGACGACAGCTGGTCATAGCGGCCGCCGTCGATGATGTCGTACAGAGCGCCGTCGACGTAGACCTTGAAGACCGTATCCGTATAGTAGCCCAGGCGGCTGGCAAAGCCGAAGTCGAGCTGGACCTTATCGGCATAGCCGGCATAAAGGATGTAGTCATAGACCCGTTCCAGCCGCGACAGGGCGTTGAGCATGCCGCTGTTGATAGAGTAATCTCGGGCCTTGCTCAGGGTCTGGGCATAGGGCCCGAAGAGGACCGGCAGGGCTTCCAGGGCCTTGCGGGCATCGGCCGATACCGGCAGGGCGGCGATATAGGACTTGCAGGCCACGAGGTTGCGGTCGGCCATATAGCCTTTGAGCGTTTCTTTCTCTTCTTCCGAAATGGGAAGGCCATCGAACAATGCCTGCGTATAGGCTGCCGTACCGATGTCGATGCGGATGTTTTCGACGCCGACGGCCTTGAGGATCTCAGCCGCCGTGACGATGACTTCGCCGTCACATTCGGGGCTGGAGTCGCCCAGGATTTCAATGCCCCCCTGCAGGAAATCCTTGCCATACGTCGACCGGCCGTAGTATTCGCGGAAGACTGTACTGACATAACCGAACTTGAGCAGCTGGTTCGAGCGCGGGAATTCGCGGGCTGCCGTTTCGACGAGAGGCAGCGTCACATCCGGCCGCAGGACCAGGACACGGCCATCGGTATCGATGGTCTTGACCATCTGCTGGCGGAGCTGTGGAAAGAAGTGCTGGTATACATCGTAATCTTCAAAACTCGGCGTTTCAATAATCTTACAGCCGTGGTTCATAATGACAGAAATGATTTTCCCCTGGATCCGGTCATAATTGCGCATTTCATCATGGTGGAGCATCTTCACTCCATCCAAGGTATTGTTGTTCATCCTATGACCTCCCTTTCTTTAATTCTTTATTCTAGTAAAGCATTAAAATATTGGCTGTTGAATATTGTACCACAAAGTCCTAAAAATAAAAATACCTTTTTCTAACTTTTTACGCTTTTTCACTTTCATCACCAGCGCATTTTAATCGTTCCTTTACAGACTTTTCAAATTTTGGCCTGGGAATCATGACCCGGTGGCCGCACCCGGTGCAGCGGATGACGAAATCGACGCCGATGCGCAGCACTTCCCATTCATTGCAGCCGCAGGGATGGGCCTTCTTCATCTGAACGACATCACCTACATAATAACGGACAAAATCAGCCATCAAAATTCCTCCTTCAAAAGACAAATAGAATTATATATCATTATATAGCCCCAGGCCCCCCTTCGCAAGGGAATGGGCCGCCGTGATTGACCTGCTATAGTGCCTGTGTTAAGATAACAGGTAATGAATTGAAGAGGAGGAATTGCTTTGAAATCATCGATGAGCCGGCAGAGCCTGCGCCGGTCCTATCTCAGCTGTTACATCATCGGCACGATCTGCACGGTCTGCGCCATCGCGCTCCTGGCCTGGGTGGCCATCTGCATCGCCCTGGAAAAAGAGCCCCTGGCATCGGTCGCCTTTTTGCCGGACATGCCGGTATTTGCCATCTTCATCGTCATCATCGCCATCGCCGCCATCAGCGTCGCTGCCTGGCAGTACGGGGCGACGTTTCACCAGCGCTATGAAGCACTCACGGGAAAGGAAGGGCCTGACAGAGTAAAGCATGAGAAAGAATGAATTTATGGACCTCTTGCGCTACTATTTTCGCAAGAGCGACAAAAATGATTTAAAAGGCATCATCGAAGACTGCGAAGAACAGTTCCGCCTCGGTGC
The DNA here is from genome assembly GCF_000417505.1 of Megasphaera sp. NM10. Classification (GTDB taxonomy): domain Bacteria; phylum Bacillota; class Negativicutes; order Veillonellales; family Megasphaeraceae; genus Megasphaera; species Megasphaera intestinihominis. The sequence continues at coordinate 18,200 of NZ_APHY01000009.1, read as the reverse complement.
CAAAGAAGGCAGGTCGGAAGAAGAAATCTGCTGTAAACTGGGACATCCCAAGAACATTTACCGCTATTATATCGGCGAACCCATCGTCCCCGAAGACAACCCGCGTATGCCCGGCAACGAATACGGCGCCTACGGCGATTTCGGGCCGGGCGTGGAAGACCGCGTCTTCTATGACCAAGACCGGGACGACGAATACTACTGTCAGCAGCAGCTGGCCCAGCAGCAGCGCCGTTACGACCGGGAACAGGTCATGCGCCAGCGCTACGCCGCCGAAGCCGCCAAGACGGGCAAGGACTTCAACTGGAACGACGGCGACAGCCAGATGGGCAAAGCGGCCAAAGCCGTCGCCAGCCCCTTCATGGACGTCCTGGGGACCCTCTTCGGTATCCTCAGCGGTTTCCTTTACCTGGCCCTGGCCATCGTCATCCTGGCAGCCATCGGCATTTCCTTCATCCCGGCCTATGCCTATACGGACCTCCTGCCCTTGCCGACGCTCTCCCTGGTGACGCGGGTCCTCGTCGTCCTGACGGTCCTCTTCGCCGCCATGACGGCCAGCTCGGCCAGCCAGGCCTGCCACGCCGCAGCCCGCGGGAAGGGGGCGCAGTAAATGAAGCGCGTCCTCATCTTCCTCATCCTGACACTGGCCTGCGCCTTCGGCAGCTACACATCCTTCATGAGCAACGATTACGGCCCGTTGAAGCATTGGATGGCCTATTATAAAGAGTATAAAGAAATCCAGGGTGCCTTGGATAAGGGAAATGCCAGCAAGGCCGAACTCCTGGCTAAACTGAAGGCCATGTACCCGGAAAAAGCGGACCAGATTGAAGCCCAGTTCAAGGCGAAATACGGCAGCCTCAAGGACTCGGCCGAAGATGCCGGCGACACGGTCAAATCGAAGTGGGATTCCTATACCCGCGACGACAGCACCAGCCACAGCCGCTCCCAATCCCAGAGCCGCAGCAGCCAGTCGTCGTCTTCCCGGAGCAGCCAGAGCCAGAACAGCCGCAGCAGCAGTCAGAACAGCAGCCATGCTGGCGACCGGGACCATACGGCAGACGGCCACGACAACAACCGGGCCCGTTAAAAGTTTTCTACTAACGAATAATAATTATCCGTTGACATCAGAGTTAAAAAGTGCTACAATGAAATCAACCCAAAGAGGTGCTAAAAAATAATTTCAAATATGACTTTTTTATCAAGGAGGAAATGAATTATGGAATTAAAAGGTTCGAAAACAGAAAAAAACTTACAGGCTGCCTTTGCAGGTGAATCCCAGGCCCGCAACAAGTACACCTATTATGCCAGCGTAGCTAAAAAAGCAGGCTACGAACAGATCAAAGCTTTCTTTGAAGAAACGGCTAACAACGAAAAAGAACACGCTAAAATCTGGTTCAAACTCCTCAACGGCGGCGAACTGCCCAACGACATCAACGCATTGAAAGACGCTGCTGCCGGCGAACATTACGAATGGACGGAAATGTACCCGACCTTCGCTAAAGAAGCCCGTGAAGAAGGCTTCGACAAAATCGCCTTCTTATTTGAAAAAGTCGCTGAAATCGAAAAACACCACGAAGAACGCTACCTCGCTCTCCTGGCTAACGTCGAAAAACAGGAAGTCTTCAAGAAATCCGACAAGAAGACCTGGATCTGCCGCAACTGTGGCTTCATCGTAGAAGCTGTCGAAGCTCCGAAAGTCTGCCCGGTCTGTGCACATCCCCAGTCCTTCTTCGAACTCCGCAACGTTAATTACTAATAGTGAAAAAAGGAGCTGTCGCATTGCGACAGCTCCTTTTTTAGTGGTTCGTGGTTCGTGGCTCGTGGTTAGTAGCTCTGGCTGGCAGCTCTGGCTGGTGACTAGCTTCGTAGGGGCTTGCACGTGGCAAGCCCGCCCCAGAACATGAGCGATTTTCCGGCCAGAGAGGTTGTCACCAAATATCCAGCGGGTCGCCCACGCGGCGACCCCTACAGTAAAAAATAGGCTGTCGCATTTGCGACAGCCTATTTTTTTTTATTCTTCTACGCGGAAGCGATAACCGTTTCCCCAAACGGTTTCGATTGCCGTGAATTCCGGTTCGACTTCGTTGAGCTTGTCCCGCAGGCGGTTGACGTGGACCGTCACCGTCGCCAGTTCGCCCAGGGCATCGAGATGCCATATCATCTCGAAGAGGTACTTCTTGGAGAAGACCTGGTTGGGATGACGGGCCAGGAACAAGAGCAGATTGAATTCTTTCCCAGTCAGATTGATTTCTGTTTTTCCCCGGAAAACCTGGTGGCGCTTGATGAAAATGCGCAAGTCGCCGACTTGGATATCCGGTTTGTTGTCATCGGCATCCTGGAAACGTACCCCTAACAGTCTCTGATGGATTTCCAGATGGGCCTTCAGGCGGGCCATCATTTCCGATGGATTGAAAGGCTTGACGATATAATCGTCAGCACCGAGTCCCAATCCCTTGATCTTATCGTCGTCGCTCCCCCGAGCGGTGATGAAAAGGATGGGGACGTTGCTGATGTCCCGCAGTTTGCGGCACAACAGGAAGCCATCCGTGTCAGGCAGGCCGATGTCCAACAGGACTGCTTCGATGGCTCCGCCATCAAAGATCTTCAGGCCTTCCTTTCCCGTCATGGCTACGGATACTTCAAAGCCGTTGGCCTCAAGAAAGTCCCGTTCGATGGCAGCGATCATACTGTCATCTTCAATAATCAAAACGTGCGCCATAACTATACCCCCTCGTTGCGCTCCCGGTCAGGCTATTTCCCCGTCTGCAATCTCCGGAAGCCGTAATCTAAAATGGTCGGTGCATCGGTCCAGCGGTTGTCGTCGTTGTACAGGACCAAGACCAGCGTATGGCCGTCGCGCGTTGCCGAAGCAACGAGACATTCGCCAGCAGCATTGGTAAAGCCTGTCTTGACGCCGTTCGCGCCGGGATAGCCGCTGGTCAGGAAATGGTTCGTCGTCGTGACGTGCTTCGGTTCCCGACCATCCATGTATTTTACATCATAGGATTTGAGTCCTACAATATAACGAAATTCAGGGAAGTTCTTCATCCCGTACGCAGCCATCTTGGCCATGTCGATGGCCGTCGTGTGGTGATGGGCTGCCGTCAAGCCGTTGGGATTGACGAAATTCGTATGGGTAGCTCCCATTTTGACCGCTTCCTGGTTCATCTTTTCCGCATAGCCGGCGACAGAACCCCCTAAAGTCTGGGCGACGGCGACAGCGGCATCGTTCCCGGAAACGACCATCATGCCCCGCAGGGCTTCACGGATAGAAATGGGATCGCCCGGTGCAATCCCCAGGCAGGAAGGTTCCGTATTGGCAGCTTCCCAGGAAATTTGCAAGGGCTGGTCCAGCTTATCCTTATATTGGTCCAGGGCCGTAATGAGGGTGACGATTTTCGTCGTGCTCGCCGGGTGGACCCACTTGGTCGGATAGACCTGATATAATACCTTACCTGTATCGACGTCGATCATGCAGGCCGATTCAGCAATCGTCGGCGGCATATCGGCCTGAGCCGTCACCGTCATGGAGCCAATCATAAAACCGACAGCAATGACCGTCGTCAGCATAATACGCTTTAAAATAGAAAACATCCAATGTCTCCTTCCTATCTAACAAAATTATGAATTGCCAGGGAATACAAATCCTACAATAACCCATTATTTTTATTATATTTTTAATTAAAACATCTGTCAATAAAAAGAGGCCGTCGTCATGCGACAGCCTCTTTAGTGGCTAGTGGCTTGTAGGGGCCGTCCTGTCAAGGCGGCCCGCCGCAAACCATTATTTTTCCGGCTTCACTTCGGCCCGGAAGATTTCGTCGCCAATGGTCTTGACCCAGAAACCGATGAGGTTGCCATAGGTTTCGCGGTTCTTGTCTTCTTCGGCGGCCTTGATGATGTACGTCGTGAACTGGCGGGCCCAGGAATAGCCGAAACGGTCGAACTGGGCCTTGCGGTTGGCATCGGCGATCTGTTCGATGATGGGCAGGAAGATATCCTTGGTCACTTCTTTCAAATGTTCTGTAATGGGATAGACATAGGCCATACCCTTGGCATCTTCCTGCATGAAGACCAGGGCCAGCTTGTCCGGATCGTGGCTATCGTCGGCATAGTCGATGTGATAGGCTTCCAGGGGCAGGCGTTCCTTGTCTTCCTGGCTCAGGAGCTGATAAGCGCCGTATTTGATAATTTCATAGAGGCGGTCATCATAAGAGCCTTCCAGTTCGATGATCTTTTCCCGCCATTCGCCCCAGGTCAGGGCAGCCCGGCAGGTATAGGTCGTGAAGGACGGCGAACCCAGGGCATCCTGGACTTCCTTCGACGTGACCCGTTCTTTCGGATCCGGGATGTGCCAGACCAGGAGCTTCTTGTCCCGGTCGATGTAGAGGCACTTGCTTTCCATGTGGATCTTGGCGTGGCAATGAGGGCACGTGTAGAAAAATAGATTTTCGTCGAAATGAACGCGTTCGCTCAATTTCGCATCAGCCGTGTCGATGACATCCCACGTATGGAAGACGCCGTATTCATGACAGGCCGGGCACTGGACGGTGACGTCCAGATCATGGGTTCCGTTTCTTTTTGCCATGGGTTACACTCCTTCCGCACTGCTGGCCGGATACAAGGCCATGATCTGCGATGCAGCCTGTTCGATGTCTACGAGGCTGCGTTTCCTCAACTTCAAGAAAGGATGGACGATGGCTTCGATTTTCTTGACCTCTTCCGACAAGGCAATCGGGTCCGGTGCATCATCGCGGCTCTGCAGCAGGGCCAGGGCAGCGCCGGCTTCTTCCATCATGGCCGCCTGTTCATTGCCGGCAGCGTCTCCGAGATGGCGGAGCCAGAAGAAGACAGCCGCTTTCGTATAGGCTTCCTGTTCTTCCGGGCTCGTGCAGACCATGTCGATGCGGTCGAAGCCGGTTCCGTCGGTCAGGAGCAAGGGGACGACGGCAGCGGCAGCGCGCTGCAGGGGGTAGCGTTTTTCTTCCGTACTCAGCGAAGCAAAAGCGACGTGCTTCAAATGCTTTTCATCGGCCAGATGGATGGCCTTCTTATAGGCCGACAACAATTCCCCTTCTTCACCGCGCTTGCCGCCTACCCAGTACGGCCCGACAGCGTGGATGATGAAAGGCGCCTTCAATTTATAACCCTTGGTCATGACAGCACTGCCGACGTGGCACATGCCGATCGTACGGCACGAGGCGGAAAAAGACAAGCCGCCTTTCTGATGAATCTTACTGCTGACGCTATTCGTTGGCAAGAGGGTCGAGCTGGCAGAATATACGATCCCGTCGGCCTTCCACTCCGATAAATCACCTAATACTACACGAAACTGCATCGTGGTCACACCCTTTCCAAATGGATACTCTGGTCTTATTATACCATTACTTGACAAAGGTATTAATAGCTTTCTTGAGATTTTCTACGGCATCTGCGTCGTGTTCACGGATGGCATCGATGATGCAGTGGTCGATATGGTCCTTGAGGATGACCCGGCTCACACCGGCGACGGCCGAATGGACGGCGGCCAGCTGGACCAGGACGTCGCTGCAGTCGCGGCCGTCTTCGATCATGCGCTTGATGGCTTCGACGTGGCCCGTAATGCGCGACAGGCGGTTGAGGACACGCTTCGTTTCCGTATGGTGATGGCCGTGATGGAGGGGATGGGACGCCACGCCGGCCGGCTGTTCCTCGTCGTCGTAGACGAAATCGGCTTCGTCAGCCTCCTTGACGACTTTGATGAGATAGAACCGGTCCGTATCCATGGCGATGACGACGGAAAACCCGGCGCTGATCAATTTCTCTTCCAGGACATCGACCGGCGGCAGCACAGGCTGGCCGCCGTGGATGGCGTTGACGGCCTTGCGGGGCATATCGTGCATGATGAGCAGCGTCCCATCCGGCACCATGGCCTTATAGAGGCGACGGATGACGTCGCGGCTGTGACTGGCGATATGGGGATAAAAATTAAGGCAGCAGACGACATCATAATGTTTTTCCGGGAAATGGTATTTCAGGACATCGCCTGTCGTAAAAGTGACATTGGCCAGGTAAGAAAATTTCTCTTTGGCCACATCAATCATCTGCTGGGAATAATCGAAGCCCTCGACGGTCCCATCATCACCGGCAGCCGCCGACAAATACGGCAGGAGCACGCCTGTCCCGCAGCCGGCATCGAGTATGACCGAACCGGGCCGTATCCCTGCCAGCTCCATGAAAGACGACAAGATTTTGGCGTCGGCCTTGCGGTCGCGGTCCCAGTTCCTGGCATAATTTTCAAAAAATATATGTTCCTTATCCATAGGGATTCCCCTTTTTGATTTTATAGTAAGCAGTAGCTCGTGGTTCGTGGCTCGTGGCTCGTGGTTCGTGGCTCGTGGCCCCTACGAAACACGAACTGCTAAAAAAGGGACTGTCGCACAAAAGCTGTTGCTATCATGCGTGGTCCCTATCTCTTTATAGTTCGGAGTTTGTAGTTTGCAGAGAAAAGCTTTAAATTTAAAGCCATCCGCTAACCACTAACAACTAGCCACTAATCACTTAAAAGGGCTTGTCGTCATACGACAAGCCCTTTTTACATGGTGCGGTTGGGGGGACTTGAACCCCCATGAACTTTCGTTCACTACCCCCTCAAAGTAGCGCGTCTGCCATTCCGCCACAACCGCATATAAAATTGTTAAAAAAAGAATATGGCGACCCCGATCAGATTTGAACTGACGATCTTCGCCGTGACAGGGCGACATGTTAAACCGCTACACCACGGGGCCGTTTCTATTCAGCGCTCCTCTTGTGAGAAGCTATGGTGCGGTTGGGGGGACTTGAACCCCCATGAGCTTTCGCTCACTACCCCCTCAAAGTAGCGCGTCTGCCATTCCGCCACAACCGCATGATAGGTAATTGATGTTGGTGCTCAGGGACGGAATTGAACCGCCGACACGGGGATTTTCAGTCCCCTGCTCTACCGACTGAGCTACCTGAGCAAAAAAAGTGGCGACCCCGATCAGATTTGAACTGACGATCTTCGCCGTGACAGGGCGACATGTTAAACCGCTACACCACGGGGCCGTTTCACCATTGTATCAGCACGGAGTGCCTCAACGAAAACTATTCTACCATGACACGGCATTTTTGGCAAGTCTTTTTTTATCTTTTTTTCCAATAATTCCGAAAATCCCTCTATGTTATCGGCTACATTTGATGTATAATATAGCCGGTATGCTTTGTTTACACCGTTTTTACAAAGAGATTAAGAGAGGATAGAACAAACAACATGGTTCATGCAACGAAGGCAATCAGCAAATGTCGTCATCGGCTCCTGCCGCTGCTTATCATCTTCGCCGTAGTCTACGGCTTCTGCTTTGAATGGCAGTTTCTCGTCTCCCTGGGCATGGGTCCCGACAATATCGAAGACATGACGTTCGGCCTGCTGCCCGGCGTCGGTGCTGTCGTCCTGTCCCTGGCCCTGTACTGGAAGCACTTGTCACCAGGCGCCATCATCCCGCCGGCCCTCATCGGCCTGGGCTGGATCATTACGGGCCCTTACTTGAGTTACATTTCCCTGATCAATACGAATACGATTTACTTGAACAATATATATGATATATATGTAGGACTATACTTTTTTGCTATCTTTTTCTGCCTGAACATGATTGTCCGGCAGTATCTCCCCCACAAAATCGGGGCCGTCTTCATGACCCTCGTCCAGTTCGCAGCGTTCTTCATCATTTTGCTGCAGTGGGTCTACTATTTCCTCTACAATTCGTCGATCACCACGTCCGGCGCCCTGCTCATCTTCCAGACGGGACCGGCAGAAACGCTGGAATACTTCCACTCCCTGGGTCTGTTCAAGGTAGCCGCCATCGCCGTCGCCCTGGCCCTGATCCTGGGAGCCCTGTTCCTCTTGAACTATCGCCAGAACATCCTGCCCCGGACACACGTCTACCGCAAGATCATCCCCCTGGCTTCGCTGCTGCTCATCATCGCCCCGTCTGTCGGCGCCTTGAGCGAAGAAATCTTCCCGGAAGCCTTCCCGATCCGGACCTTCATCGACACGCACGACTACATGCAGCGCTCGGCTTTATATGCCGAAAACCACGACGAAAAATACAATGCCCTCCAGGCCGTCCAGCTCCATCCGGCCGACTATCCCAACACGGTCATCGTCGTCATCGGCGAATCGGAAACGCGGACGCTGATGAATGCCTACAATCCGGACCACGTGCCCAATACACCGTGGCTGACGGCGATGAAATCGAATCCGGACTTCACGCTGTTCACCAACGCCTACAGCTGCGTCTGGTACACGGTCCCCGTCCTGGAACACGCCCTGACGGAATCGAATTTCTACAACGATAAGCCTTTCAACGAATCCATTTCCATCATCGACATGGCCAAGAAGGCCGGCTATAAGACCTACTGGTTCAGCAACCAGGGCTCCGTCGGCGTCGCCGATACACCGATTACGCTGGTTGCCAACACGGCCGACGTCTCCGAATGGGTCGACCGGGACCTGAAAGAATCGACCCTGGACGGCGCGCTCCTGCAGTTCCTCAAACGCGTCGATCCGAAGGAAAAGAACTTCGTCGTCCTCCACGTCATGGGCAGCCACATCGAATACCGCAACCGCTACCCGAAAGAGTTCCAGAAATTCAACGACGGCAAGATTAACCAGGAAGCCGACTTCGACAACACCGTCCTCTATACGGACTGGGTCCTGTCGCAGATTTACGACTACGCCCGGGATAACCTCAACCTCGACGCCATGATCTACTTCTCCGATCACGGCAGCGATCCCGACGTCGCCCGCCAGCCAGACAGTGCCAGCTTCAAAGTCCTGCGCATCCCCATGTTCTGCTACTTGTCTGAAGGCTACCAGCAGCGCAATCCCGACGTCGTCAAAGCCATCAAGGCCAATAAGGACAAGTATTTCACCAACGACCTGGAATACGAATTCATCTGCGGCGTCCTCAACATGGAATCGCCGAACTACGACCCGACCATGTCCATCGCCTCGTCCAAATGGAGCATGGAACGGAAAGACCTGAAGACCCGCTTCGGCAAGACCAGCCTCATGGAAGACACGGAATACTAGTAGGGGCCGGCCTGTTAAGGCGGCCCGCAGTTCGCAGGCCGCAAAGGGCGTCCCGCTTGCGGGAATCCCCTGAACCGCTTTCACAGGCCGCTGTCGTACGAAGGTTTCTGCCATCATGCATGATTCCTTTCTCTTTAATGTTTGATGTATGATGTTTGAAGCGATAGCTTTAAATTTAAAGCCATCTGCTAACAACTAACTGCTAGCCGCTAACCACTTTAAAGGGCTTGTCGTCGTGCGACAAGCCCTTTAGTCAAACCTCCCTCATAATGGTATAATAGACATATACCATTATGAGGGAGGTTTTTTTATGGAACATGCTTGTGTCGCAGCGGGGTTATTTCCCCATCCGCCGATTATGCTGCCGGAAATCGGCGGCGATGAACTGCGAAAGATAGACGCCACGGTCCGGGCCGTACAGGCGGCTGCCCGCTTGATCATCAGCCAGAAACCGGAAACATTGGTCATCATGTCGCCTCATAACTACGTCTTCCCCGACGGGGCAACGCTCGTGGAAACGCCCCGCCTCTACGGCAACCTCGACGCTTTCGGCTATCCGGAGCTGGCCATGGATGTCCGCACCGATATGGACCTGGCCGAAGAAATCTTTGAAACAGCCACGCCCAAGACCGACGTATACCGACTCGATGCCGCCTGGAGCGACCGCTTCGGCCATCCCCTCTACGTCGACCAGGGCACTTTCGTCCCCTTATATTACCTTCGCCAGGCCGGCTTCACGGGCCAGGTCGTCCTCATGGCGCCGCGCTTCGACGACTATGACAGCATGAGCCTCTTAGGCGATCTCGTCGTCCAGGCCGCTGCCCGACTGGGCCGGCGCATCGCCATCATCGCATCGGGCGACTTGTCGCACCGTCTCCTGCCCGGTTCGCCGAACGGCTACACGCCGAAAGGGGCCATCTTCGACAAGACCGTCATGGAGGCCCTGCAAAAACAGGACCCGGCCATCTTAAAGACTATGAGCCGCAGCCTCATCGACGAAGCCGGCATGTGCGGCCTGCCGTCGGTGTATTTCCTCTTCGGCGCCCTGCGCCATTTCCGCCCGGTCATGCCGATTTATTCCTATGAAGGGCCCTTCGGCGTCGGCTATGGCGTCGCCCTGTACCTGCCGGAAGGCCAGGAAAAACGGGCTGAAAAACCGGCTGTCGCCGACATCCGCGTCCGCCTGGCCCGGGAAAGCATCTCGTACTACCTGACGCACCATGCCTTCATGAACGTACCCAAATACCTGCCTGAAGACCTGCAGGACAAGGCCGGCGCCTTCGTGTCCCTCCACAAGGGAAGCCGCCTGCGCGGCTGCATCGGCACCTTCCTGCCCATGCAGATGAATATTGCCAGTGAAATCATCCACAACGCCGTATCGGCTGCGACGCGGGACCCGCGCTTCTACCCGGTCAGCCTGGACGAACTGAAAGACATCGATATTTCCGTCGACGTCCTGGGCCAGCCCGAAGCCGTAGCTTCACCAGCCGACCTGGATTCCAAGAAGTACGGCGTCATCGTCATGAGCCATGCCCAGACGGGCCTCTTACTGCCCGACCTGGAAGGCGTCGACACGGTCCAGCAGCAAATCGCCATTGCCAAGGAAAAAGCCGGCATCCCGCCTCAGGTCCAGCCTGACCTCTACCGCTTCACAGTCACGCGCTATAAGTAGGTGAGACCATGGAAGCCGCTTATTATGAAATCGACCCGTCCGGCCAGGCGCGCTGCCGTCTCTGTCCCCATCACTGCCACATCGCCCAGGGCCATCGCGGCCGCTGCCAGACCCGCTATTACGATGGCAGGAACCTCCAGGCCCTGAACTACGGCCAATGCACGGCCATCGCCCTGGACCCTATCGAAAAGAAGCCCCTCTATCGCTTCCATCCCGGTTCTGCCATCTTGTCCCTGGGTTCGTGGGGCTGCAATTTCACCTGCCCCTTCTGTCAGAACTGGCAGATTTCCCAGCAGGAAGCGCCTTTCGGGAACTGACACCGGAGCAGGCCCTGGCCCTGGCCCGGCATTATAGGGCCGACGGCAGCATCGGTCTGGCCTACACCTACAACGAACCGACCTTGAGCTATGAATTCATCATCCAGACGGCCCGCCTCGTCCACAAAGCCGGCCTGGTAAACGTCATGGTCAGCAATGGCTATATCGAAAAAGAACCACTCCAGGCCCTGCTTCCCTATATCGACGCCTGGAACATCGACCTCAAGGGATTTTCCCAGGACTTCTACCAGTCCCTCTGCGGAGCATCTCTCCAGCCTGTGCTGGACACGATCGAAGCGGCCGCTGCCGTAAGCCATGTCGAAGTGACGACGCTGGTCATTCCCGGCGAAAACGATGACCCGGCCCAGATGGACGCCGAAGCCCGCTGGCTGGCATCCATTTTACCGGACATCCCCCTGCATCTGACCCGCTATTTCCCGCAGTACCACTGGTCTGCCCCGGTGACACCTGTAGAAACGCTGAAGAAGCTGCAGGCCGCGGCCATTCCTTATCTTCACTACGTCTATCTAGGCAATGTCTAGCTGATGCTATCCCTTGTACGTTAAACGATTATCGTAAAGTTTAAACTTGCGCACTGTTTTGAACATGATATAATAAGTTACAGTTTATTTTTAATTTTTAAAAAGAAGTGGTGGTAAAGAATGGCATTAAAGGAATTTACTTTTAATATTGGTGAAACTACGCAGACTGTCAAGCTCCCGGAAGAACACATTGTCGGGGTCATGGAAGGGAAACACGTCCCTGCCGTCGACGTCAAACAGGCGACGATCGACTGCATGCGTCATCCTATCGGCAGCGCCCCGTTGCAGGAAAAAGTCCAGAAAGGCGATAAGGTCTGCCTCGTCGTCGCCGACGTCACCCGCACGTGGAACCATTCCAATCAATTCCTTATCTATATCATCGACGAACTGAACCTGGCCGGCATCCCCGATGACGACATCTACATCGTCTTTGCCCAGGGCTCGCACCGCGCCCAGACGCCGGAAGAAGACGTCCTCGTCTGCGGCGAAGAAGTCGTCCGCCGCATCAAGACCTATCAGCACGACTGCATGGATCCGACTCTCGTCGACTTCGGTACGACCAAGCTCGGCACACCATTGAAACTCAATAAACACGTCGTCGACGCCGACAAAGTTATCATCGTCGACGGCATTACGACCCATCTCTTTGCCGGTTACGGCGGCGGCCGCAAGCTCATCCTGCCGGGCGTCTCCGGTTTTGAAACGATCCAGCGCAACCATTGCCACGCTTTAGCTGACGAATTCGGCCACGGCATCAATCCCAAGACGCGGGCCCTCAAGATCGACGGCAACCCGCTCAACGATGACATGGTCGAAGCCTGCAGCAAGATCAATCCGTGCTTCCTCGTCCATTCCGTCATCAACGGCGACGGTGAAATTTGCCGCATGGTCGGCGGCGACTGGTACGAAGCATGGCGGGCCGGCACGGAAGCCGTCCTCGACATCCAGCGCGTCCCGATGAAAGAAAAATCGGACGTCGTCATCGCCTGCGCCGGCGGTTATCCCAGCGACGTCAGCCTCTACCAGGGCTGCAAATGCTACGATCCGGCTGAAATGGCTGTCAAAGACGGCGGCATCATCATCGCCATCATGGAAGCCCGGGACATCAAAGAACCGGCCATCTACATGGACAGCTTCAAATACGACACGATGGAAGACATGGAAAAAGCCCTGCGGGCACACTTCACTATCCCCTTCTTCGTCGCCTTCAACCTCTTCTGCCTGACTCATAAGGACACGGTCATCCTGGTCACACTGCCGCGTAACTTCAACGACATCCGCCGCACTGGCCAGATTCCGGTCGAAACCGTCCAGGAAGCATGGGACCTGGCACAGCAGAAACTGAAAGAACAGGGCAAAGACAAGGACTACGCCATCAACATCATGCCCCATGCCACCAAAATCATGCCGATTTTACAGGACAAATAACCTCATTATTGGTCCCGTAGGGGACGTCCTTTGGGCGTCCCGCCTAATTCCATAACCCGTAGGGGGCGCACGAAGGCTTTTACCATCATGAAAGGCCCCTTTCTCCTGAAAGTTTGTAGTACAGAGTTTGTAGAAGAGGGCTTTAAATTTAAAAGCCTTCACTAAAAACTACAAACTTAATACTCAAAAAGGCGCTGTCTTTATGCGACAGCGCCTTTTGATGTCCTATCCCAAGTCTCTCCTCATAGGAGAGCTGTCAGCGCAGCTGACTGCGAGATTGCTTTTTGAATCACCGTGCAGGTTACGGGATTTTCACAAGCGGGTTCGAAAATGCAACCTCTCCGGCCTTTCAGGCCACCTCCCCTATCAGGGGAGGCCTGCGGACTGCGACCTGCGACCTGCGGACCGCGCCCCCCCCCATTATTCCCAAAGGCTATACGCATCTATTATTTAATGCGCAAATAACATAATATATTTTCGTATACCTCATGACAAGCGTAAAATCCTATGCTATAATATAGCCAAGAGATGCGAAAGGAATCGCAAGTAAGTTGCTTCCTTTGTAAGCGCATTAGAAAGGGGGGAGTCCAGTGGAAATAGAGAAAGTAGAACATGCCGCCGGCGGTAAGGGGTACATCTTGAAGAGAAAACTTCTGAGCGCCACCGAGCTGAAAGACAAGGTAGGTATGTTCGCCGAAATCACATTGAAACCTGGATGTTCCTTAGGCTATCACGTTCACAGTGACAACGCAGAAGCATATTACATCCTTTCCGGAGAGGGAGAATATGACGACAACGGAGAAATCCGGACCGTTAAACCAGGAGACGTTACTTACACATCAGATGGTAAGGGTCACAGCTTGGAAAACAAAAGTCAGAACGATTTAGTTTTCATTGCGTTGATCATTAACAACTAAATAATGTCCATAGGATCAGCAAGCGTTCGTCGATGAACATTACGAATTAACTTATCTTGATTGAAGTGCTTCGAACTTTTCGAATGGGTGTGATGTTTTTCAAATAGGTTAGTCTAGTAAATCCAAGCGCAACGAACGATTATTGTTTCAACATTTTTGTACGAGGTTAAAGTAACCAGAACCAAAAACGAGATGAATATGAATCCTATAACGTAGAGGACCGGTAGACATATGTCGCGTGTGTATCGGTCCTTTTACGTGTTTTTTTTACCTGACTTGTCCCTTCTCCATTGACAGAAACCGTCCCCTCTTCTATAATATACTAAAACGGTATTCTATAGAATTCGTTTAGATTTATCAAAGGGGGAGACAATTATGTCCAACGAATCTCAAGACCGGGTCCAAGAACAAGCCCGGGAAGCCATCCGCGGCAGCCAGGGCCAGCATCGCGGCCGTCAATTCGCCTTGTGGATGGGCGCCTTGATCATCGGCGCCATCTTAGGCTGGCTCGGCATTCCGGCACTGAACCAATTATTTGATTTCATTGCAACAGTTTTCACGCGCTTATTCCAGTTCATTGCCGTACCGACTATCGCCTTAGCCGTCATTACTACTTTATCGGCGCTGGGAGCCAAAAAAGAAACGGGCCGCATCTTCGCCCATGCCGTCACGTACACGCTCTTGACGACCATCTGTGCCGCCGCCATCGGCCTGGCACTCTACCTCTGGATTGCCCCGGGCAACCTGCCGGTAGACCTCATCAATTCCGGCGTTTCCAATGTCCCGCAGAAATTGGAAAAAGTCACCTATTACGACCACTTCCTGTCGGTCATCCCGAATAACATGCTCCAGCCGTTCTTGTCGGGCAACGTCCTCTCGGTCATGCTCATCGCTGCTGCTGTCGGCCTGGCCCTGGCCTTCATGCCTAAGACAGAAAACCGCGCCGTCCTCCTGAAAGGCCTCCTGGGCTTACAGGAAGTCCTGTTCACCCTCATCCGTGCCCTGCTCTGGATTTTGCCTGTCGGCATCCTGGCTTTCTCGGCACAGCTGTCGGCTCAGATTGAAGCCGGGGTCATCGTCGGTGCCCTGGGTAAATATACTCTGGTCATCCTCGGCGGCAACCTCATCCAGTTCTTCATCGTCCTGCCGATTTTCCTGGTCCTCCGCGGCCTCAATCCGATTTACGTCTTCCGCAAGATGGCTCCGGCCATTGCCGTCGCCCTGTTCACCAAGAGCTCGGCCGGTACCCTGCCGGTCACCCTGGCTTCGGCTGAACAGCGCCTCAACGTCCATCCCCAGGTATCGCGCTTCGTCCTGCCGATCTGCACGACCATCAACATGAACGGCTGTGCCGCCTTCATCCTGGTCACATCCCTGTTCCTCATGCAGAACGGCGGCTTCGACCTCTCCATGGGCACCATGATTGCCTGGCTCTTCGTCGCCGTCCTGGCTGCCATCGGCAACGCCGGCGTCCCCATGGGCTGCTACTTCCTGACTTTGTCGCTCATGTCCGGCATCGGTGCGCCTATCGGCATCATGGGTATCATCCTGCCGATCTACACCATCATCGACATGATCGAAACAGCCGAAAACGTCTGGTCCGACTCGGCCGTCTGTGCCATGACCGACCACGACTTAGCTTCTGAACTCGATGCCCAGCCGGCACCGGCTCAGCATTAAGAGCGTAAAAAAACCGCTGTCTTAAAGACGGCGGTTTTTTTTAGTTGTTAGGGGCTAGCATAACTGTTAGCCGCGAATGGTAGCTTCTTTCATGGCTTTGACGTAGTCATAGATGTGCGGAGCCGCATCGTCGCCGTATTTAGCGATGATTTTGACAATGGCACTGCCGACGATGACGCCGTCAGCGACGCGGCCGATTTTTTCGGCCTGTTCCGTCGTGTTGATGCCGAAACCGACGGCACACGGTACGTCTGTGACTTCTTTAGCCGTATCGATGATTTCCTTGAGGTCCGTCTTGATTTCCGTCCGCGTCCCCGTGACGCCCAGGGAGGAAACGATGTACAGGAAGCCTTCGCCGACTTTAGCGATTTTCTGGATACGGTCTTTCGACGTCGGCGCGATCATGGAGATGATGTCGATGCCATGGGCCTTAGCGGCAGCGGCACATTCATCGCGTTCTTCAAAGGGCATATCGGGGATGATGATGCCGTCCATGCCGGTTTCCTGGCAGCGGGCAAAGAATTTTTCAGCGCCGTAATGGAAGACGGGATTGAGATAGGTCAAAAAGACCAGGGGAATCTGCGTTTCCTTGCGGACCCGTTCGACCAGGGCAAAGACGTCGTCAATGCGCGTCCCTGCTTTCAAAGCCCGCAGGTCCGCTTCCTGGATGACGATGCCTTCGGCGATGGGATCGGAAAAAGGGATGCCGATTTCGATGAGGTCCGCTCCGGCCTTTTCCATGGTCATGATATATTCATACGTCTTGTCCAGCGACGGGTCGCCGGCTGTCAAGAATCCGATAAAAGCTTTGCCGTTCTTAAAGGCGTTGCCAATCTTACTCATGTAAGTCCCTCCCTTTATATCTTGCAATGGCGGCGACGTCTTTATCACCGCGGCCGGACAAGCAGACGATGATGATGTCGTCCTTGCTCATCTTCGGTGCTATCTGCATGGCTTCGTAGACGGCGTGGGCGCTTTCGATAGCGCAGATGATGCCTTCCGTCCGGGCCAGGTATTCAAAGGCTTCGACGGCTTCGTCGTCCTTGACCGGGATGTACTGAGCACGGCCGGTCTGATGGAGATAAGCGTGTTCCGGCCCGATGCCCGGATAGTCGAGGCCAGCCGAAATGGAATAGACTTCGTCAATCTGACCGTCTTCATTCTGGCAGAAAATGGACTTCATGCCGTGGAAAATGCCGACTTCCCCTTTGGCCATAGTAGCGGCATGCATCTTGGTGTCGATGCCCTTGCCAGCAGCTTCGCAGCCGATGAGCTTGACGTCTTTATCGCCGATGAAGTGGTAGAACATCCCCATGGCATTGCTGCCGCCGCCGACACAGGCCAGGACAGCCGAGGGCAGTTTCCCTTCCCGTTCGAGGATCTGCTGACGCGCTTCCTTGCTGATGACGGACTGGAAGTCGCGGACCATCATCGGGAAGGGATGAGGACCCATGGTCGAGCCGATGACGTAGTGCGTATCGTCGACGCGGCTGACCCATTCGCGCATGGCTTCGTTGACGGCGTCCTTGAGGACCCGCGAGCCCGACGTGACGGCGTGGACCTTGGCGCCCAGGAGTTCCATACGGTAGACGTTCAGGGCCTGGCGGATCGTATCTTCTTCGCCCATGAATACTTCACATTCCAGGCCTAAGAAAGCCGCTGCCGTCGCCGTAGCGACGCCGTGCTGGCCGGCGCCGGTTTCGGCGATGACCCGCGTCTTGCCCATCTTCTTGGCCAGCAGGCACTGGCCCAGGGCGTTGTTGATCTTATGGGCGCCTGTATGGTTCAGGTCTTCGCGCTTCAAGTAAACCTTGGCGCCGCCCAAATCTTTGGTCATCCGTTCGGCATAGTAGAGCAGGGACGGACGGTTGGCATAATTGTCAAGCAAGTCTTTCAATTCAGCCTGGAAATCGGGATCACTCTTATAATGGCTGTACGCTTTTTCCAAGCGCTGGATTTCATTCATCAATGTTTCCGGTATGTATTGACCGCCGAAGGGGCCAAATCTTCCTGTACTCATGTAGTTACCTCCTGTAAGCACGTACTTGTGCCATGAATCGTTTCATTTTTTCTTTGTCTTTCACGCCGTCTGTCTCAATGCCGCTGCTCACATCCAGGGCAAAGGGTTGGAGCGCTGCCGCCTGGGCGGCATTGTCGGGATTGAGGCCGCCGGCCAGAAAGTACGGTCTGTCTATATGGGCCAGCAGGGCCCAGTCGAAACAGTCCCCGGTCCCGCCGGCGCCGTGGTCGAGCAGGATGTAGTCGGCCCGGCTGCACCGGGCCTGCCGGACATCGGCTTCGCTGGCGATGGAAAAGGCTTTGATGACCCGTACCTTCAAGGTCTGCTGGACAGCTTCGATCATCGCGTCGTCTTCGCATCCGTGGAGCTGGACGATCTGGATGGTCCCGGCCGTCACCAGCTGCCCTATGTGTTTCAGACTGTCATCGACGAAGACGCCGACGGCCGGGATAGACGGGTCCAGGGCCTTGCGCGAGGCTGCGGCCTGGTCGTCGCTGACGCGGCGCTTCTTGCCGGCAAAGACGAAACCGGCATAA
>NZ_APHY01000008.1 GCF_000417505.1 Megasphaera sp. NM10 | reverse complement strand
TCGAACGTTGGTTCCGTAGCCTCAAAACGGAGCAGCTCTATCCGAACGAATATCGCACCCCAAGAGAGCTTCGACGTCTGATTAACCAATACGTAGATGATTACAACAACATACGGCCCCACGAGGCATTAGGCTACAAGGTTCCCAACGAGTTTTACTTTGCTTGCTTCGCTGCTTAGAATAATTCTGCTTACTGCCACTCTTAAAATTTTAGAACGTGGTCTTGACAAGGGGCCCATTATAAAAATTGATGACCGACCATGGATTATAAATATCCTGATCCCCAAAATGATAGCCATCGTACCAAGCCTGGATATCTGATAAAGCCCCTTCCATCGCCAGGTCCTGCGCCATTTTCTTTATTTCATATGGGGTAAATCCCATGACATCAGCATACATCCGAGTCATAACAGAACATACTTTTAAATTATTGAGGCCGCTGAAAATACTTTCTTTAGCAATTCGTAATACCCCTGTCAAAACAGCAAAAGCCAGGGATGCATTGCTTTTTAAAGCGTTGTTGAACCAAATCCGGAAATAAGAAATCGCTTTATCATAAAAACCGTGATCGTAAGCACATTGAATCGGTGCATCATATTCATCAATCAGGATAATGGTTTTTCTGTCATAATAGCGGCGTAAATAGTGGGATAAGTATAACAAGCTGACCTGATAATCTGCTTCACTTCCGGTCAAATCAAGGATGCGTCTATAATACGCCTGTTCAGACGGTTTCAATAAGCTGCCCTTCAGTAGATAGTCATGCCGTTCATATTCTGACTGCATCAATAAACAAAAGGAATCATATAAAGATTGCCAAGTATCATTCTGTACGCCTTTCAGCGTCAAAAAAATGACAGGATACTGGCCGCGATGCTTCATATATCCAGCACCATCTGAAGCAATATGCAATCCTTGGAAGAGCTCCCGGCTTTCCTTTTCTTTTTCAGCTGAAAAGAACCAGTCCAGCATACTCATTGTCAAGGTTTTCCCGAAACGCCGTGGCCGTATCAATAAGGTAACTTCACCATGACTATCAATCAGGTCCTTAATAAAATCCGTCTTGTCGACGAAATAATAGCCTTCGCGAACTTTCTGAAAATCATCTATTCCTACAGGCATACGGTCATTCATCACATTCGCCTCCATTCCGCGCCATCATTTCTTATATTCTAACAAAATTCTGCACATTTTCCAATTCTGGCCCGCCGACCCTTTCTCTGACTGTGACATCGTGGTATGATTTTGATGATAGGATTACGAAAGGAGTTATCATCATGACCAATACAGAAAAAGAACGGCAAAAAGCCATTACGACGGCCGGCAATCCGGCCAGACCGACCGGGGAAGCGGGGCAGCAGATGCTGGCGCGCATGAATGAGAGCCATGCCGCCCTTACGGCATGGGGCCTGTCCCATTTCCATTGGCGCGGCGATGAAACGGTCCTGGACATCGGCTGCGGCGGCGGAGCCAATCTCCATCGCATGAGCGCCCACATCACGACGGGCCATCTGACTGGCGTGGACTATTCAGCGACGTCGGTCCAGACCTCACGCCAGACGAATGCTGACGATATAGCTGCCGGAAAAATGACAGTCTGCGAAGGTTCTGTCGAAGCCCTGCCCTTTACCGACCAAACCTTTGACAAAATCACGACCGTCGAAAGTTTCTATTTCTGGCCCAATCCGCCGGAAAACCTGAAGGAAATCCATCGCGTCCTGAAACCAGGCGGCACGTTCCTGCTCATCGCCGAAATCTACGGCCACGACGGCCTCAGCGCTGACGTCCGGGAAAACATCGAACGCTACCACCTCTATAACCCGACGCCGGAAACCTTTGAAACCATTTTCCATGATGCCGGCTTCTCCTCCGTCCAGGTCCACATCGAAAAAGACCACCGCTGGATCTGCGTCGAAGGGCGGTAAAAAAAGAGGCTGTCGCGTTAAGACAGCCTCTTTTTGAGTATTAAGTTTGCAGTTTGTAGCAAATATTTTCAAATTTAAAGCCCTCTTCTACAAACTACAAACTCCGTACTACAAACTTTATTTCCAAAATTCTTCGGCTTTAGCGATGTTGGCGCGAATCGTAGCGCAGCAGGCTTTGAAGTCCTTCATTTCCTGTTCCGGCAGGTTATATTCGATGACTTCTTCGATGCCATTGGCGCCGATGACCGACGGGACACCGCAGAAGATGCCCGTTTCGCCGTATTCACCATCTAAAGGCGCGCTGGCTGCCATGATTTTCCGTTCATCCCGCAGGACGGCCCGGACCATGGTAGCTGCCGTCATACTGATGCCGTACTCCGTGCAGTGCTTGCCAGAATAGGTGACCCAGCCGGCATGGATGGTTTCATCCTGGACGCGGGCCTTATCGAAGACATAGGCCGGATTCTGTTCCAGTTCTGCCAGGGATTTACCGCCGAACTTGATGAGCGACCAGGGGACGATCTGGGAATTGCCGTGTTCCCCCATCATGTAGGCTGAGAAGGAATGATGATCCAAGCCGGTCTGCTGGGAAATGGCACTGACCAGGCGCGCGCTGTCCAGCCCCGTGCCGGTACCGAAAACATGACCTTTCGGAAGGCCGCTCTTCTTAGCGATGAGGTCCGTAATGACGTCACAAGGGTTGGTGATATTGATGATGATGCCCTGGAAGCCGCCGGCCATGACCTTGGGGATATAATCAGCGACCTGAGGCACAGTGAAATGCATTTCATCGTCGCGGTTCCCCGATGCGCAGAGCGTAATGTCGCCGATAGCATTGACGATGACGTCGCAGTCTGCCAATTCTTCATAGCTGGCAATCGTGTAATTGACACGATGAGGCATGAACATGACGGCATCCATCATATCCTGCCGTTCACTGACCAGTTTTTCCGACTTCACGTCGCATAACTTGACTTCATCGGCAATCCCGAGGACCCCTAAATTAAAAGCTACATGAGCCCCGACATGACCTAAGCCGATGACCCCTACCACACGTTTCTTAAAAGCCATACAAAACGCCTCCTGTTCACTATAGCATATAGAAAAAGTCTATTTATATATTATATCAAAAAAACACCCTCTTTGTCCGTTGTAATTACAACAATCCCTAGGCTCTCAATTTTACCTATTTATTTCATACTTTATACAAATCCAAAAAAATCCGGGCCTATAATGCAGTATGTAAAAATGTCAACTACGGTACAGGAGGCCAGGAATCATGACAAGCCCAAGCCGTCCAAAGCCCCCGCTGGGACGCTACGGTCCGCCAGGGAATCAACGACTTCATCGCGGCTTACGGCAAAGATTCGCCGAACTACGATAAAAACAATCATCCCTATGCCGTCTTCGATTTCGACAATACGACATCCATCCTCGACGTAGGCGAACAGTTGGAAGTCTGGCAGCTCGATCATCTGCAATTCGCCGTCCCGCCGACACAGATGAAGTCCGTCCTCATGATGGGGATCCCAGCTGATAAATTAGACGCCATCCGCGCAGCCGTTTCCTATTTCAAAGTCCCTGGCGTCAAAGATGTCCTGGCCATGACCAACAAAGTAGACGCCAATGGCCGTTACCTCAATCAGTACGATTACGACCTCCATCCCCAGACCCAGGGCGTCGGTAAAGCCGAAACACTGGCAAAAATCCTGGTACCGAAATACAAAGGCCACGGCCCCAGCTTCACGGCTATGGATTCCCAGGGGGATTTCAACTTCTGCACCGAATTCAAAGACACGAAAGAAGTCTTGGTCATCAACCGGACGCGCACCGATGACGCTGCCCTCTGCGCCGGCATTGCAGCTTACCAGAAAAAACACGGCATCGACCTCGCCGCAGCCAACAAAAATGGCGACAGCCTCTTCCTGATCCAGGGCCGTAACGAAAACAAAGGCGAATTCTGGAACGACGACAAGACCCTTCTCTTAGGCAAAAAGACGCATCCTACCTGTCCGATAAAGCCACCAAAGCCGAAACAGAACTCGAACAAGGAAAAACCATCGCCCAAGTATTGAAAGACAATACGAAATTAAAAGACAAATATCAGGGATATAAGACGCGGTAAAATCTGATTATCTCCTCAAAAAAAGGACTAGCACATGATATGGTCGAAACCTTCATGCGCTAGTCCTTTTAACTTTGATAGAGGCCTGACGGCCGGGCGTAAAGTCGTTCATCGAATTTTGGGGCCGACGGCCCGCCGGTCGCAGACCGCAGTTCGCAGGCCGCCTCAGAGTCAAATGCCGCCTTGCGGCAACATATTCAGAATAACGACATCGCCTCGAGTGACCCTCGGCTCGTAAAAAATGCCCCGTCTGGGACCTTCGTTCATTTCTATCGCCTGATTGCGATTCCGTAGGGGACGTCCCAAAGGGCGTACCGCCGCGACTTGTGTGAATAGCCGGTGCCATGACAGATGCTCGTGGCTCGTAAAAGCCTGCCATTATACTCAGATGGGCTGTGATGAAATCTCGCAACGGGCCACAAGGCTCCCTTTATAGGGGAGCTGGCCGCCAAAGGCGGTCTGAGAGGTTAAAGGTCGGCCCCTATGAATGCCCCGATTGGGGCTATTTTTGCAGTCTGCTACCTGCGACCAGCGCGCTTCGTTTATTTCATGAGTTTATCACGCATAGCCACATCTGAATCCGAGGAAAGCAAAAAGAGGCTGTCGCATTAAGATAGCCTCTTTTTGAGTATTAAGTTTGCAGTTTTTAGTTTTTAGTGAATGGTTTTAAATTTAAAGCTATTTTCTACAAACTACAAGCTTCGTACTACAAACTTTAAAGAGAAAGGGGCTTCGCATGATGGCAGAAACCTTCGTGCGACAGCCCTTTTCCATAATAAGCCTCAGCCGAAGACTTCAAAGATGACGATGAACAAGGCCATCAGTCCCAGGCCCAATCCCAGGGAATAGGCACAGAGTTTTTTTTCGATGGGCTGCAAGGGGAAATATTCGTCTGCATCCCGTTCGAGCTGTCCCGTATGGGTCGCAGCGTCTGTCGGGGTTACGGTTTGGTTGTAGTAATATTCGTCAGCCGTCGATGCGGCAGAAGTGATTCGCGATGCCATAGCAATTAATCCTTTCTATGATGAAGTTATAATGTCGGCGGAACAATGCCGTGATAGAAGATGTAAGAAATGAACAGGCCGACCCAGATGATGAAGCCGACGAGGGCTACGGCATAGACGCCGATGACACGGCCCAGGCCGGATTTCCAGAGCTTGCGTACATTCGTTACCAGGCCGATAGAGAAGAAGCAGAGGCCAAAGAAGACGGCCCGCAGGAGGTTAGCCTGTCCGGCGCCGGCTTTCGCAGCGTCGACGATGCCCGGCTGCAGCCAGCCAGCTGCAAAAATGACGACCAGGGCCAGGACGAAACCGATGATGAATTTCGGGAAGCGTTCCCAGATTTCCCGTTTGGAAACCTTGCCAGCCCCGGATGCGACGGCTGCCCGCGGGTCATTGAGATGGTAAATGGACCAGACGATAGCCAAGATGAAGGACCAGACGCCGATGAAAACGTCGATGAAGACCTTGGACGTCGTCGCAGCCATGAGGATCCAGCCTTCCTGGTAATTGACGCCGAATTGCTGGAGCGCACTGTTGCGGATGAGCGTATCTGCGATTGCCCCGGATGCGACGGCACCGCCATCACTCTTGACGACCAGGCCCAGCCAGGACCCGGCGACCATCGGTTCACTGGGCAGGAAATAAGCAGCTGCAAAGGGCAGGATGAGCAATTCTACGGCAACGAAGACGATGATGACCGATGCCAGGATAGTCGGGATGATCTGGCGCGCCTTGATGGCACTGCCCGTAGCAATCGCTGCGGCGACACCACAGATGGAAATGCCCGACGCCATGGGAGCTGCCCATTCCGGCGTGAATTTAAAGAATTTCCGGGCCACGAAATAGACGATAGGCCAGTAAATCAGGTAGGCTTCGACGACGGCGCACATGCCGCGGACGATGACCGTACCGGCCAGCCCCAGGGCACTGATGGCCTGGATGCCGATATTCATGCCCAAAATGACGATGCCCGTCTTGATGTACCATTCCGGTTTGGCAGCATCAGATAAGAAACGCGTCACTTTCGGGAAAAAATTACCGATGACCAGCCCGGCCAGCAGGGCAATGACAAAGCCCAATTCGCCAAGACTCAAGGACCAGCCGATGTTAAAAGCTTCCCGCTTATTCGGCGTCGCTGCCAGATAAGCATAATTGCCGATGACCGTCGCCGCCATGGTGATCCAGTAAATCACGGTATAACCGGCGACGAATTTCTTGACCTTCGTCCCCATGAAATACGCACCGATAGACGTTACGACCAGGGTAAATACATACGTCGCCACTAACGACCCGATACTGCCGAGCCAGGCAAACCCTTTCGACCCCGGCCCGACCGCCTTGGACGGGTCGATCCAGACACCGAACTTAGCAGCCCAGCCGAGCAAATCGATGTGCCAGATCTGTCCGGCACCGAGGACGACGATAAATAATCCGAGCCATACGGCCCACCAGTCTTCGCTTCGCAACAGGCCCGACCGGTTGACGGCCTGTGCAGATACTTCGTTACTCATACGGACACCCCTTTTACAAAATAAATAAAGACGTGCCGATGACAAAGCCATAAAAAAAGCGCGCCATCAGCTACAGATGACGCGCAAAATCCCTTCCATTTCTCGCTCATCTGCCGGGAAAACTCCCGCTGGAATTGGCACCTTCCGTCCCCACGGAGGTTGCCGCAGCATCATAGGGCCAGTCCCTCAACTGCTCTGGATGATTGATATTCATTCATCAAACATATAAAATGTTTACCCAAATAGTGCACTATTAGGTATGTTCTGTCAATACTTTCATTTGAAAATAAAGTATAAAGTGAAAAGATTCTCAGAAGTGCCGACCAATCGGGAGATACAAGACAGTGGCCAGCTTAATCCGTTTCTGGCCCGAAATCCCAAAAGCCGGTCCCCGTTTCTGGGTCATATTTCCGCCGAATCCGTCCTTCTATAACGGGGCGCAATTCGATTTCTGCCGTGTACAGTACCTCTATCGATTTGATGTGCCCTGCCGCAACGTGATGTTCCCCATCCTGTTTATAAGAAAAAGCAGCGTGAGTATGATGAAAATAAGTTTCATCATCATCGCTGACGATATTGCCTGTCAACGAAACCAGCTCCAGCATCCCCTTCAGCTCTTGAACTTCAAAACTGCCCGTTTCTGGGATGAACGTCTGTATTTCTGCCGAACGGCACCCGCCGATGCCCGAAAAAATGGCCGATGCAATCTGTTCTTTCTGACAGATTCCCAGAATCGTGCTGATGATTTCATCCCCCTTATCCATCCGGATATAATAAGTTTCACCAAATTTGCGATAATCCATACGTCATGCCTCCTGTAATATCATAACCTACTGCCACTGTAAGACCGGCACCAGAAAAGAGACTTGTTAGTTCGTTTGTAGAGTACCCTCTCTATTGATCCATATAGGCTGTAATCGAAACGATTTTACCATTCTCCACACCAAAGCTCAATCCACACATTCCCGAAGGATGAGTGAAAATAAGTAATTGCTTCATAATAACGCCCTTCCCGTTTCACAAGCGCTTACAATTTTCCAAGAGTCTTCAACGCATAGAAACCACAGCTAGCCAATTGTTCCATGTGAGATTGTTGTTGCAAGCCGAATTCCCATTGATGCCACTGGTCTTCGCTTTCAAGTTTCCAAAAACCTAAGTCCGAATGAGGCCTATTGTCATAAACAAAAGTATACGCCGTGCCGTCATCATCAATAACGTTGATTGCCGAACGGCTATAAGATTGAACCATCCCAAGATTAACAGCAGAGCTTTCATCTGCATAAAAGGCAAACACTGTATTTCCTATCAATAAAGTTCCAGTAAGTAGCAACATACTTACAATTCGTTTCATCATATGCCTCATTCTCCTTAAAAAGACTTACCTCTCAATCTCAATATATGCTATATAGATTCTACAAAAAACTTATAAAGTCCTGCAAAGGAAGTTTATAAATTCAAAATTAATGACACATCATGTGATTCGTGATTCGTAAAGACTTGCCATTATATCGAACAGGCTATGGTTGAATCTCACAGAGGGCCGCCCTGTCCGGGTCGGCCCCTACGCACAAGGCCAGAGGCCGTGTATATTTTGTATCCGGTGAACGTTGTTTCCATTTATCGTCTGGCTGCGATTCTGTAGGGGGCGTCCTGATAAAGGCGGACAGCTACAGCTGTCCGTTTTGGAAACCGTCAGGCGCCTTCTTATGGTCGGCGCCTGACGGGCCAAAAAGGCCGCGTGAATTTTGTGCATAGCCGGAATTTATGACGAATGGTACATGTTCGTAATACGATTTGAGTATCTCGCGGCTAAGCCGCATATGAGTCCGACTCCACAACTGTACAGTAAAGGCTAACTGCCTAAATCCATCACATAGTATCCGCTTGACGAAGATAAATAAATGACGTTATAATAGACATGAAAAGAGGTCCTGCCGATAGACGGTTGGCCCCGATAAGTCAACAAAAATAGTCGCTTAAGATGGGGGTCTCTGGCGGCTATTTTTGTGTTTTATTTGAACTCTGACCTAGGGCATAACCAATTGCAAATGCGGCCATACCGAAAGATAGTATACTGATAAACAGATCCACCGTTAAAGTCATTGTCCTCCCCTCCTTTCCAGTTGGATTGGAGGGGCACACAAAGTCCCTCCGGGAAAAGCAAGGGACCAACCGCCTACCGTTTTAGGCAAAACCTCGGATTCAGTATATCACAGGCAGACATTGCCGTCTACTTGAAAAATTCAATCATCAAAAATCTAGTATAACAGGCGCTGTCACGCGAAGACAGCGCCTGTTTGCTTTGTCCATTTCAAATTCATAAAGACCTGCCATTATATCAGAACAGGCTACGGTAAAATCTCACAGTGGGCCGCCCTGTCCGGGTCGGCCCCTACGCACAAGGCCGTTGGCCGTGTATATTTTATGTCCGGTGAACGTTGTTTCCATTTATCGCCTAGCTGCGATTCTGTAGGGGCCGTCCTGATAAAGGCGGGCAGCCACAGCTGTCCGTTTTGGCAACCGTCCTGCGCCTTCTTATGGTCGGCGCCTGACGGGCCAAAAAGGCCGCGTGAATTTTGTGCATAGCCGGAATTTATAACGAATGGCACATGGTCGTAATACAATCATAAGTTCGTCGCGGCGAAGCCGCATCGTAGGGGCTCACACGTGGCGAGCCCGCGTGAATCCTGTACGTAGCCGTAATTTATGACGAGTGGCACATGTTCGTAATACGATTTGAGTATCTCGCGGCGAAGCCGCATATGAAACCGAGGAAAAACACGCAGCTCGGTGTTCGTGATTCGTAAAGGCTCTCCATAATGTTAGAACAAGGTGTTGTTAAATATCGCAGCAGGCCACCCTGTCCGGGTCGGCTCCTACGCACAAGGCCGTTGGCCGTGTATATTTTTACATTGCAAATCTACTCGGCTTTTGTAACCGCTTTTGTTTTATACGTATAAAAATGCACATTTTTTGTTCGAGAAATTTGGCAAAAATAGGCCCTAAAAAAGGTTTTTTAAATTTTTCTGGTACACTTTTGGAACTTTTGAAAAAAAGAAAGCCTCACAAACGGCTTGGTTAAGCGATTTGTGAGGCAATTTGCAACTATTCCCATTCAATCGTTGCGGGTGGTTTACTGGTGATGTCGTACACGATGCGGTTGATGTGGTCTACTTCGTTTACGATGCGGCTGGAAATTTTATCGAGGACGTCGTATGGGATACGCGCCCAGTCAGCCGTCATGAAGTCGGTCGTGGTGACGCCGCGCAGGGCCAAGGTGTAGTCATAGGTACGGAAGTCGCCCATGACGCCGACAGAGTGGTTATTGGTCAGGACGGCGAAGTACTGGTTGATATCGCGCTGCATGCCGGCATTGGTGATTTCTTCGCGGAAGATGGCATCGGCATCGCGGAGGATGGCCAGTTTTTCTTTGGTGATTTCACCCATGACGCGGATAGCCAGGCCCGGTCCCGGGAAAGGCTGGCGCCATACGAGGTATTCTGGCAAGCCCAGTTCGGCACCGAGTTCGCGGACTTCGTCTTTGAAGAGGTTGCGGAGCGGTTCGATGAGGCCTTTGAAATCGACGACAGCCGGAAGTCCGCCTACGTTGTGATGGCTCTTGATGACGGCTGCATCGCCGGCACCGGATTCAATGACGTCGGGATAAATGGTCCCCTGGGCCAGGAAATCGACGGAACCGATTTTACGGCCTTCATCTTCAAAGACGCGGATGAATTCTTCGCCGATGATTTTCCGTTTCCGTTCAGGGTCGCTGACGCCTTCGAGTTTCTTCAGGAAGCGTTCCGACGCATCGACGCGGATGAAGTTCATGCCGCTGTCCTTGAAGGCCGCTTCGACTTCGTCGCCTTCGTTCTTGCGGAGCAGGCCGTGGTCGACGAAGATACAGGTCAGCTGGCTGCCGACGGCTTTGGAGATGAGGGCTGCTGCGACAGAGCTGTCGACGCCGCCGGAAAGGGCCAGGACGACTTTGCCGTCGCCGACGGTTTCTTTGATATTGGCAATAGCCGTCTTGGCATAGTTGGCCATAGTCCACGAACCGGTGCAGCCGCAGACTTCAAAGAGGAAGTTATGGAGCATTTCCTTGCCGTGTTCCGTATGGAGCACTTCCGGATGGTACTGCATGGCATAGAGCTTCTTAGCCGGGTTCTGCATGGCAGCGACCGGGCAGTTGGCCGTGTGGGCTACGATTTCAAAGCCTTCCGGGATGGAAGCGACGTAGTCCTGATGGCTCATCCAGACGATTTCTTTTTCCTGCAGGCCTTTGAACAAAGGCGAAGCCGTATTGACATCGATTTCGGTCTTGCCGAATTCGCGCATGTCGGCGTGTTTGACTTCGCCGCCTAAGGTCTGGGCCATGAACTGCATGCCATAGCAGAGGCCGAGGACGGGGATGCCGAGATGGAAGACTTCTTCTTCGATCTTCGGCGCATTATCTTCATAGACGCTGCCAGGACCACCGGTAAAGATGATGCCCTGGGGCTGAAGTTCTTTAATCTTTGCAACTGCTTTGTGATACGGGTATACTTCACAGTATACGTGGTTTTCACGGACGCGCCGTGCAATGAGCTGGTTATACTGACCACCAAAATCGACAACGATGACGAGTTCTTTGGTATCCATTAAGTGCCTCCTCGTGAAATACTTTCTGCGGCAGCGGCCGCTGCCTAAATCATTCGATTATAATATTATAGCACACGAGGCAGAGAGTGACTAGTCACAAAGGTCTAATACTTCCATTCCCGGTACAAATCTTTGAGAATGCAGGCCCGGGTGATCATGCCGACGACGCGCTTGTTGTCCACGACAGGAAGAACCTTCAAGTGTTCCAGGATCATGACGGCTGCGACCTGTTCGACATCGGCCTTGGGCGTCGCGATCATGACGTTCTTGGTCATCAATTTTTCGCAGGGCTGATCCAGGAGGTTCTTGAATTCCTTGGCGTATTTGCCGACGCGGCTGGTATAAATTTTGGTGCCGATGAAGGGCAGGCGCGGAATGTGTGGCTTCGAACTGCGGTACATGAGGTCGGCGCTGGAAATGAGGCCGATGAGGTGGTCTTCTTCATCGACGACGGGCACAGCCAGCAGGCGATGCTTGATGAAGATGCGGAAGACGTCGCGGATGGGAATATCCGGTGTCACCGAGACGAAAACCTTTTCCATGACATCTTTGACGCGGACGACAGGGCGTTCCGCTTCCTTGTCTTC
Organism: Megasphaera sp. NM10; assembly: GCF_000417505.1. GTDB lineage: Bacteria > Bacillota > Negativicutes > Veillonellales > Megasphaeraceae > Megasphaera > Megasphaera intestinihominis. The sequence continues at coordinate 17,018 of NZ_APHY01000008.1, read as the reverse complement.
GCCCGGTCCCGGACCTTTATTGATGTTTTCAGCCATTGTCTATTCCCCCTTTCCCCTAGTCGTCGCCGTATTCACGGTACAATTCATCGAGGATGTTGCCGCGGGTGACGATGCCGACGATGTGCTTTTCTTTAACAATAGGAATGACCTTCAGATGTTCGGCCACCATGACGCCGGCGATCTGTTCGACTTCCGCATCCGGTGCGGCAATGATGACGTCTTTGGTCATCATATCTTTCGCCGTGCAGGCCATGAGTTTCTTGAACCCCTTGTCGTATTCGCTGATGCCGTTATAATAAATGCTGGCTCCCAAAAGATTGACATAGTGAGGGACATGAGGTTTGACCTTCTTGTAGAGCAAATCCGCATCGGTGACGATGCCGGCGAGCTCATCTTTTTCATTGATGATGGGAATGGCCGTAATGTGGTTCTTGACGAACATGTTGACCAAATCGAAGGCCGACGTTTCCGGCGTTGCCGTAACGAAATTCTTTTCCATAATATCCGATGCCGTACGTTTAAACATAGTTATCACTCCTTTTCCTTATATTATAAGTATTAGACATGAGACCCCCGATTTCCTGCTTGGGAGGTAAAAAAAGCGCTGTCGCATGAAGACAGCGCTTTTTTACGTTGGTCGTAGGTCGTTCATCGTTTGTCGTACGGGATGAAAAATATCAACCTATCACGATGAATGATGAACTACGAACGAAAAAATTTTAAGTCTAAAGGATTTTGCATGATAGCAGAAGCCTTCATGCGACAGTCCCTTTTAGTTGTTAGTGGTTAGCGGATAGTTTTAAATTTAAGGCACAGCGGGCCGCCCTACGAATAACGAGCCACGAATCACGAGCCACTATAAATCCAGCTTATTTCCCGCAATAGGCGATGACTTCGACTTCTACGAAGACGTCTTTCGGGAGGCGGCTGATTTCGACGCACGAACGGGCCGGCAGGTTCTTCTGGAAGTATTTGCCATAGACTTCGTTGACGGCGCCGAAGAAGTTGATGTCCGTCAGGTAAACCGTCGTCTTGACGACATCATCGTAAGAGAGGCCGGCTTCTTCGAGGATAGCGCCGACGTTCTTCATGCACTGTTCAGCCTGTTCGACGACACCGCCGGAAACGATCTTGCCTTTTTCCGGGTTGATGGCAATCTGACCGGATGCGAAGAGGAAATCGCCGGCTTTAATAGCCTGGGAATACGGGCCTACTGCGCCCGGAGCTTTAGTCGTGCTGATAACATTAACTGCCATGAGTATGCATCTCCTTAATTTTAATCTAACTGTATTATACATCGCAGGCCCAGGGAAAGCCATAGACCTGCGACAGATAATCACGATTCCGATTCAGTTTTGGCGACCGTCGCCGCATCTCCTCCAGCCCCTTCGATGAGGTGCCCTTATTTATCGTACTGTTTCTTGTTCAGGCCACAGGCGAACAAGGCGATGACGACGGCGGCGATGTAGACCCACGACGAGAAGATGGACATGCGCGTATCAGGATTGTAAATCATGCCGATGGTGACGAGAATCAGGAAAATGATGCAGAAGTAATTGGAATAAGGATAGAGCGGCGATTTGAAAGGATGTTTCGCCATGACTTCCGGTCCCCAGGCTTTGCGGAAATTTTTCTGGGCATAGGCCAGGACGAACCAGGCGACCATGCCCGGAAAAACGGAGGCACTGTATAAATAGAGGAACAATTTGGAGTCCGGAATGAGATAGTTGAGGATGACGCCGATAGCCAGGACAACGATGGTGACGGCAATACTGTTGCGCGGCACGCCGGTCGGTGACAATTTGGCGAAAATCTTCGGCGCCTGGCCGTTCTGGGCCAGCGTATAGAGCATACGGCCTGAGCTGTACATGTCGCTGTTACAGCCGGACAGGGCCGCCGTGAGGACGACGAAGTTGATGATGCCTGCCGCTGCCGAGATGCCGACTTTGGCAAAGGTCATGACGAAGGGACTGCCGATATAGCTGACTTCATTCCAGGGATAGATACAGAGGATGATGAAAATCGAGCCGATGTAGAAGATGAGGATACGCCAGACGATATTGTTGACGGCCTTCTTCAAAGTATGTTTCGGGTCCTGGGCTTCGCCGGCCGTGATGCCGATGAGTTCGACGCCCTGGAAGGACGCGGCGACGACGCACATGGCCGCCAGCATACCGCCCCAGCCGTTAGGCATGAAGCCGCCGTTGACCCAGAGGTTGCTGATGCCGACGGGGACGCCGCCGTTGCCGAAGCCAAAGAGGATGACCGCCGCACCGACGATGAGCATGACGATGATGGTGACGACTTTGATCAGGGCGAACCAGAATTCAAATTCGCCGTAATATTTAACGGCCGCCATATTCGCCGCAGCGACGATGGCCATGCCGGCCAGGGCCGATATCCATTGCGGCAGCAATGGGAACCAGTAGTGGACATAGATGCCGACGGCTGTGATTTCCGACAGACCGACGACGACCCACAAGAACCAATAGGAGCAGGCAGTGAGGTAGCCGACGAAAGGACTGATATACTTATGCCCATACGTGGCAAAGGAGCCCGTAACCGGTTCCTGATAAAGCATTTCCCCCATGATGCGCATGATGAAAAACATGACGACGCCCGTTACGGCATAACAGAGCAATACCGACGGTCCCGCCATCTGAATGGTGTTGGCCGACCCCATGAACAAGCCGACACCAATCGTCCCCCCAAGAGCGATCATCTCTACGTGACGCGGCTTCAGGCCGCGTTCCATTTTCTGCTGTTCCATGATCAGACCTCCACTACTTCAAGGTAACAAAATAATGATGGTCTTTGAGCATGGTCATCAATTTTTCAACGTGCTTTTCGTTGGCCGTTTCCAGTTCCAGTGAAACGGCGGTCATGCCCATGTCGATGCCGTGCTGGCTGCGTTCATGGGTGATGGAAAGGACGTTGGCATTGGTGCCGGCAATAAGGGTCAGGAGCTTGACCAGTTCGCCCGGTACGTCGGGGATAACGGTCTGGAAGAAAATCTTGCGCTGGGACTTGATCAGGCCCTGGTTGATGACGCGGGTCATATTATTGACGTCGATGTTGCCGCCGCTGACGAGGGCTGCGACTTTCTTGTTGCGGATGCCGGAAATCTTGCCGCTCATGAGGGCTGCTACCGGTACGGCACCAGCCCCTTCGGCAACGGTCTTGCCCCGTTCGAGGAGGAGCAGGATGGCGCTGGCGATTTCCGATTCATCGACAGTAACGATTTCATCGACGTATTTCTTGCAGATATCAAAAGTCAGGTCGCCCGGTGTCTTGACGGCGATGCCATCGGCCAGGGTAGCCTTGCCGTTGTAGGTGATGACCTGCCCCTTTTCGACGGATTCCTTCATGGACGGCATGTTTTCCGTCTGGACGCCGATGACTTTAATCTTCGGATTGACGCTCTTGGCTGCTACGGCCAGGCCGGAAATGAGGCCGCCGCCGCCAATCGGTGCAACGATGGCGTCGACTTCAGGCAGCTGTTCGATGATTTCCAGGGCAATCGTCCCCTGGCCGGCGATGACTTGCGGGTCATTGAAGGGATGAACGAAGGTGTAGCCGTGTTCCGTCGTCAATTCAACGGCTTTGGCAGCGGCTTCGTCAAAGAAGTCCCCGTAGAGGACGACGTTGGCACCGTAGCCGCGGGTTGCCGTAATCTTGCTCAAGGGAGCGTGTTTCGGCATGCAGATGACGGACTGGCAGCTGTATTCGCTGGCTGCCAGGGCAACGCCCTGGGCATGGTTGCCGGCCGAAGCGGCGATGACGCCTTTTTCCCGTTCTTCCGGTGTCAGGGATGCGACTTTGTTATAGGCACCGCGCAGTTTAAAGGAGCCTGTCCGCTGGAGGTTTTCCAGCTTCAAATAGACTTCGCAGCCAGCCAGATCGCTGACGGAATTGCTGTACGACAAGCCTGTCTTCTGGGCGACGCCCTTCAAGCGTTCCTGAGCATCTTTGATCATTTGTAAGGTTACTTTTTCTTCACTCATGGTATGTGCTGCTAAATAGCAGCGTCCCTCCTTCGTTAGTTAGAATAAATACGGTTTGCTTATGCCTTTACTATACGCCTTTATCTGTCCATTGTCAATAGAGTATTCGCGTATTTGTCCATTATAAAGAGACTCATGTTTACTGAACCAGAAATCATCATTGCTTATTTTGCATAAGCCGACATCGAACGATGCGAAAGGAAGAAGCTTCCTTTATGGCAGTTTCTTCGTGACTCGTAATCAGCAGTCAACCGTAAGCAGTCAGCAGTTAGCAGTCAGCCGTCAGCCGTTAGTAACTCGTAAGCACTTTGCTAATCACTAGCCACGAACAACGAACAACAAAAGGTCCTGTCGCATATGCGACAGGACCTTTTCATATGGTGACCCCTACGGGATTTGAACCCATGTTCTCGCCGTGAAAGGGCGATGTCTTAGACCGCTTGACCAAGGGGCCATGGCTCCTCAAGTAGGACTCGAACCTACGACAAATCGGTTAACAGCCGATTGCTCTACCAACTGAGCTATTGAGGAATATCACTTCAAGCTCGTTCCGAATCGGAACAATTAATATTATACTTGAAGAGATAGAAAAATGCAAGTCTTTTTTACGAATTTTTTTGATGACTTTCTCCGGCCCTGCCCAGGAAATGGAAATAGGCCGTAAAGCAATACACGGCAGCGACTAAGCCGATGGCTGCGCCGGCATAGCCGATATACGGTAGCAGGCCATGGGCCGTGACCTGCCCGCCAATCCAGGTCCCGCCGCCGATACCGACGTTGAAGATGCCTGAAAAGATGGACATGGCCACCGGGGCTGCCCCCATCGGGACGTGGCGGATGAGTTCGGCCTGGAAGGTGACGTTGAACAGCGTCGACGCACAGCCGACGACCAGGCAGGCGGCGACCATCGTCCCTGCCCTGCCCGCAGCGGCCTGCCACAGGAGGAACGGGATGACCAGGCCCAACAGACCAGCCCGGATGACGCCATAGCGGAAATGATTGTAAAACCGGGAAAAGACGAAACTCCCCAGGAGGCCGCTGACGCCAAGGAGCATGAGCGTCGACGTGATGCCCTGGTCGCTAAAGGCAGCAACGGTCTTGAGAAAGGGCTCGATATAGCTGTACGCTGTAAAATAGGCCGTCGCGAACAGGACGGACAGGATATAGACGCTGATGACGACGGGATTCTTGAGCAGCTTGGGCAATTCGTCGCGGGAAAAAGAGGCGTCGCTGGCCAGCTTGGGAAAGACAAAGGCCAAATAGATGAGCACGGCTAAGGCCGTTACCGTAATGACCAGAAAAGTCATGCGCCAGCCGGCATAGAGGCCGATGACCCGTCCCAGGGGCAGGCCGAAGATCATGGCGACAGCCGAGCCAGTGACGATCATGCTCAAGGCCAGGGGCCGATGAGTCCGCGTGACCAGGCGCGTCGCCATCGGGGCCGCAATGGACCAGAAAATAGAATGGGCGCAGGCGACGCCGATGCGGGCTGCCATGAGCATGGGAAAATTCAGGGCCAGCCCCGATGCCAGCTGTCCCAGGACAAAGAGCCCCATCGTCCCCAGCAGGAGGCGCCGCATCTCCATCTGGCAGACGAGGAGCATGAGCGGCAGGGACAGCAGGGCCACGACCCAGGCGTAGACAGTGATCATAATGCCCGTCTGGGACTCGGTCATCGCGAAGGACTGAGAAATGTCCATGAGCAGGCCGATAGGCATGAATTCCGACGTATTGAAGATGAACGCCGACACAGTCAGGCCCAGGAGGGGCAATACATATTTCAGAGGAATAGCGCGAAACATGATTCATTCTTCCTTTGCATAGATTTAGAACGATTCCATCGTACGCTGTCCCCGGGAAAAAGTCAAGAGGGCAAAAAAAAGGCTTGTCGTTATACGACAAGCCTTTTTAAGTTGTTAGTGGTTAGCAGATGGCTTTAAATTTAAAGGCCGTCTCTGCAAACTACACACTACAACCTAATCTTACATCATGCCGGGCATTTTTTCACCGGGATTTACTTAATTTTTCGAGCATTAAGATGCCTTATTTTATCAGAGTATTTTAGATGTCGAATCCCTTTATTTTCTACCATTTACTTTTGGTTTTAAGTATTTTGTTCTCGTTCTGTTCTCTGCCTACATCAATAAATAAAAATTTCTTTATATTACATATTTTATATTGCCCCGTTTTTTATGCTGTCTCCGTTGCTGTTTTGTTAAGCACAGTCTTAACAATATAGACAACCCCTTCCATGACAAGCGGCAGGACAATACCGTCTCTTACTTTAACCCAACCGGTCTCCGTTTTAGCCTGTTCTTTCGTGGCAGCGCAGAAATTATCCACTGCATTTTCAACAATCGGAATCACTTCGTCAATGATTTTCTGCGTTACTGTCTGTTTGACTTCTTCCGTTACATCCTTTGCATTTAATACATCGACAATGCTATCTCTTACATCTGTCCATTTGCTCATGATTTCATTACCTCCTAAATATCAAGATACCATTCATTGAAGTCTACATTGGTATCCCCAATGTAGCCCTGGTCACTATACTGCCAGCCAGCCAGTACATGGCCAGGGAATTCATCCGTGAAGTCGCAACTATTACTGTACTGCGCTACCCAATACGGCACATATTTAGCCAGGGCTGGAACATTGATGACATCCTCCAGGGTAGATAGGCTGGCATAGATGCCGCATGGGATGCCGGCGGCATTGACTGCATTCAAAAATGCAGAGCAAACCGCTGTCGGGTCATCCGCATCCAGACAGGCCCGGGATTCAAAATCGAACCATACGCCCATGGGCGGAATCCGCTTGCCCAACAGGTAAAGTACTTCGTTGGCTTCGGATTCCGCTTCTTCTACGGTGGATGCCTGGCTATAACAATAAACGCCCCACGGCAAATCCCTCGTTTCGCATTCAGAAACATGCCCCCACCAGGTGTCTTCGATGCTTGTTCCTTCCGAAATTTTTACGATGACGCCACGGACTCCGTTAGCTATAGCTGTATCGTAATTCAAGTCGCGCTGGTAGTAGCTCACATCAATTACTTTTGTCATTCATTATATCCTCCTTTTTCGTAGTGGCGGTCTTGATATTACCGCCGATATAGCCGAGTAGGCCAGATGCAATACTCATGGCCAACTCATTTTGATCATAAAAAATAGCCAGCACCAGCGCTGTTACAAGCCCGATGATGACCAAACAATCTGCTACATTGATTTTATTAATCATATTCTGCCTCCTACTTTTGGATATGTCCATCAATCTTGGGTTGCATCCCGTCAATTTTTTCCATTTGTTTCAGCTCCTCGATCATAGCCGTTCCTATTCCATTCCCACCAAGGCGATGATAAGCCAGATACATTTGCTGTGCATCATGCAGACGGGAAAATGTGACTTTGCCCTTGTCTGCCGCCTCGGTATAGATTAGACGCAACTGCGCAAATAATAGCGCTTGTACGCCGTTATTCAATGCAACTTCCTTCTTTTTACAGCTTCTAATATACGCCCACATGTACGTAATTAAGGCCACTAGAAGAGAATATAGTAGGTTTCCAATCAATGGTGAAAAAAAAGGCATTTCAAATATGTCCATAATAATTACACCTTCTCAGTATCAAACGGTTGTACTTGTCGTGTTGATAGTAATATCAGCGGCTCCATTGAACGAAGCACTGCCAGATACTACCCCCGCCAGGGTGATTTTACGAGCCATATACAGCTTGTTAGCCGCCGTAGCGCGGTCCGCCATACTCGTAACAATAGCAGCCCCGGAATCATAAGTTTCCCAAATAATGCCGTTGTCAATGGTCTCATTTCCGGCTACGTCCCCAAATACCGGCATTTCAGAGCTCGATACGCCACTAGATGACCCGTCCTGCATTTCCCGGCAGTAATACCATTTGCGGAGCTTCGTGCTTTCAAGATATACAATGTCGCCCGGATAATAGGTCGTATTTGGCTGCCATAATGCAATCTTATCGAGGATAGATGCAGTAGTAACTGTTTCGCCCGAATTTTCCGACGTTCTCGGGGGATCCTGCCAGGTGCAATCATAGTCATCATCAGAGAGTTTCACAAGGATTTGCCCGGCCTTGCCTCCCGCCGGAATGCCAGCCGGAAAGTCTGCTTTCTTTTCTTCAACCCAGGCGCCATCTTGGTATCGCATGGCCTTCCCTTCATCCATCCATATGCGCCAGCCTGCTTTAGGTGGCACGATGTTCCATACCCCCATCAAAAATCCAGCGATACTGTTTACAGTGCTATTTTCCCATGCGCCTGTCGGCGTATCCCCGATGATGTACATGTCACCTTCTTCTGGGTTGACTGGCGGTGTACTTAATACCCCTTTCGCTGTCGCCTGGACTAACATTTCCAAAATATTTAAATCCTCGTTAATGGTGACTTCTTTTTGAGCCTGGTTCGCTACGACGTATTTCAGCCCTAGCTTTCCTGTCTTATCTGCCATTTATACAATCTCCTCTCTTGGTATACCACGCCCACGGGTTGCGCTGATCTGATAAACCCGAACGGTAATGGAAGGTTGCACAGCGCCAAAGTCAATGGTCTGGTCTGCTGCTGTATAGGTTGCCGTCGGGCTTCCTGTCGTAAACGTCCGTATTTCCTGCCCGTCTTTTACAATACAGCACTCGTATTTTTCTTCTGCTTCGTTTAAGGGTACATCTAAATAGCTTTTCATGCCCCCATCGCCACGCGTTCGGCGAACCCATGTAATAGTTACATTTCCAGCCTTATCCCTTTTCCCTTCCAGGTGGCATGGGGATAACGGCATAGCCGCCACGGCATTAAAAGTGAAGGTCTTCTGCTGGTATGTATCGTCGGTAACATCATTCCCCGACGGTCCGTAGCGATACAGGTAAGGCTTGAACCAGTCTGTCGTAGACGCTTCTACATAGTCGATAACCGAAGAATTGATGAGAACGAACCGCTCGCCCGGGACATGTCCGACGATGTGGTTCTCCGTCCCAAAACGGCCTCGGAGCAGGCCGGATAGCCTATAGGTGTCTTCAGCAATAAGAATAGCATTCTTGAATTGAACCATTTCTTCCCCGATGACGCATAAGTTCGCTCCATTTAGAACAGCCATCTCCTGGCGGCTTTCAAGGGACCCGCCAAAGGTGCCGCTAAATATTTTAACGTCCACACTATTCTTCTCATCCCATGTATAGGGAGTCCCTTCTCCAAGGGTACCCATGGTATCCCCGATAACCCCGCGTGGCATATTCGCCTTAATCAGCGTAAAGGATACACCATCATCATCGCTACGGAAGATATTGGCCCCATAGTAGACTTTAGCCGCGGCCGATAGGAGAACCACGTCGGAACTGCCTATACTGGGTATCATAGGGATATCCAATATTTCGATGCGTATTCCCGTCGGGGCCGGCGCCGGTATATCCGTACCAGCATCATCTATTTTACGGGTAACGCTAGTATAAGTTTGATTATGGATAAGTTGGGCCGTTACTTCACTGATTCCAGGTATTCCATAGCTAACATCCGTAACGGTGGCGTTCACGCGCCGTCCGTTATATGGCAAGGTAACAACAGTTCCCGCTTGGACAGTCGCATATTTGTTGGGCAACTTGAATTTGAACGTTGTTCGATTCGCCCAAAGCTCTTTCATACGCCGTTCTGTAATAGCCGCAGCCTCTCCATCTGATAAGATGAGTGTTGTGTCTATCGACGTTTCATTAACCCCCTTTGAGGTAGCCTTTGTGTAAGACGCAGTGCCATTTTGGTAGTCCCTGTCTTTCGATATGTACGAAAGCTTTATTGTCTTTGGCAAATCTATCTCCGGGGTCCGGATTGTTGTCAGCGTGTTATCCGTATTATTCTCTGACTCTGCTGCCCCTAAATCCTCCGCCTCGATGGCAACGGCATCCCCGGCCCCACTTGGGTGGAACACGATTTTGCCATCATACTCGAAGCCCTCAAACGGGAAGCCAGATTGCAAGGCCTCAATCTGGCTTCGGAATGTCTTATTCCCCGCAACGGTGAATCCATATACTGTCCAATCGTCCATTCCTTCAACGGATACTTGTTCACCCGGTATCCCCGCAGCTTGGCTAATCTTACGGATAATATTACTTACGTGGTTTTCTGGGAATTGGACCTCAAAAGAAAGTGCCGGGATACGGTTACCAAAAGCAGCGATATCCAAATTTTTTATGACCATGTAGGCAAGTCCCCTATAGGCCGGGACGTTCCCACCACCTTCGATACCTTCAATGAACGGGTCAGGCATTTGTGATTCATCTCCCTTATATAACGTGTAATCCATAACGCTGCTGTCCCGTGTATTGATTTCCACGCCATCGGCCCAAATGCGCGTAATGTCGGTAATTGGCCCCGCACAGATTGCCACGGCAAAGGAAACTGTATAACTATACGTTGTCGTTGTAATAGTTGTTGTGCTAGAACTACTATGATGACCGCCTTTGCCGCCGCGGCTCCTTGTTGTCGCTGTCCTTGTGGTTGTCCTGATGTGCTCTGTAAATTTCGTTCCCCAAATAATATTGCCAGTAACCCGTGCTTTCCCGTACCCATGTACAATTGGGGAACCCATGTTCGCGCCCTGCAATTGCAAATCGCTTTGTTTTCCTACTTCCCGCTCACTAAACGTATTGGATGACATGCCGCCAAAAAGACGCGGGATTACAAATGTACTAAGGCCGATAATCGCAACGGGTATGAGTGCGGCGCCCATTATTTAACCTCCCGGAATCGAAACGCGAACCGTGTCATCTGTTTCCAATCATCCGTATAGGCACTTTCTACTACTCGCCCAACGTCCATATAGGAATGAATCAAGGTATCTTGGTCGGTCAAGATGGCCAGGTGATGGGCTGGAAACTTAGTCCGGAACGCAAATAACAAGATGTCTCCCGGCCGGGCCTCCGATACGGAAATTTCATCCATGTACTTCTTGCACTCCTCGTATAGCTTTTCTTTTCGCTTGAACAGGTGCCACGTAGCCGGGTAATCATAATCCCCTTCAAAAGCGTCCCCGGTCAGTTGTTCATGGACGCCACGAACAAGGCCTACACAGTCACAAGCTACTCCTTTCAAACATGCTTGATGCTCCCACCGGCACCCAATCCATTGACGCGCTTCGTTAATAATGTCTTCAGGTTTCATGCAATCATCTCCCTGCTAGTCTTGGAAATTATAAGTCTTAAGTCGTACAGAGGCCCCTTCCGGAACAATGTTCCCACTCACTTTCATGGGGTAACTTACAGAATAGTCGTTCCCTGGGATATAAGGTTCTCCCCGGAAATTGATCATGTTGTGGAACCGGTTCTTGCACGTTGAAGGTTCCCCGTCACAGCCGGGAACAATCCGTATACGGTCGCCTACAACGACTTCATGCATAGGCGGCGAAAAGAACCGGATCTGCCCGTTGCTTCCCAGGGACTGTTCCACTTCATAGGACGAGCCGTTGTTAAGGCCAGACTCAAAAGTTAAGATACCATAGTTGAAAAAATTATCCGTCCTCGAAATGCTTGTAAAAATAGATCCGTCGTCGCGCACGGACGTGACTTCCCCCGTGGCGGTGTCGGCCGCAGCTTGGTATTTACACCGAGAATCGCCAAGACGGGCCCGGCATTTCCGTTGATATAAATCCCCGGCCTGTTGTTGGAATGCATCCATAAGCCCCCGAATTTCAGCTTTAAATGCAATTTTCCCCGACGTAATTTTCCCAATACGTCCTTCTCGTAAGATAAACCGATTCTGTTGAGGATGCTCATAATCACAGATAAATATGCGTATTTTGGCATTGTCATAGACGCCCAGGAAAATGTCATCAGCAGTAATGCGGTCACTAGTAATCATGCCTTGCACGTCCAAATTATCTGTTGCCAGGCCGTCGCTCGACGATACCGCCGTTGGGGCAAAACCAGCGAAGGCCTCGTAAGTTTCACCATCAATGACTAAGTCGACATCGCAGGAGGTAAAACACATAACGTTACCATTTGACAGTTCTAGCCGCCAGCACCAGGCCAGCGTTGTTACGGATCGTTCCAGCCATCCACTCACGACAGGAATCCGACTGATTTCATACCAATCATCCCTTTCTACATCCGGCAACCGTTTCCATATCCGGTTCGACTCCGAATAATCCCCACTGATTTCTTGTTCATTCTGTTCCCGGACCAGCCGCGCAGAATCAACGGCCGGAAAATCCGTAAAAAACGGGTTCCCGCTCTTGATGTGCTTCTTCCAGTCTTGGGACTTGACCAGATACGGTTTCTGTACGTTCCCTAGCATGATATTTGAAGACCAGGACATATATCCTTCGGCATAGCATTCTTGTGCGATGAGTTCCCGGAGTTCGTCTCCTTCTGGGCCGTCCGCACAGTAGTTGAGGGCCAGTACATCGAAATGATAATCTTTTCGCAAGTTCCGCAGCATGTTTTTGATGTCTTCGTTATACGCAATTGTATCCAGGTCCGTCAGTTTATAGTACTCGCCCTTTTCCCAGTTATACTCTGAAATGAACGTTTCAAACATGACATAGTCACAAGATTTTATGATGTCCTTCGTAATGGAAAAACCACGATTAGCAAGAAAGCTTTTTTCTGGGTACTCTTCTTTAAGCTCGTTTATCATCTTGGCCATGCCCTGTTGGAACGCTTCGCTGGGGTATACATCAACCGTGTCCAGCGTATCCATGAAGACCCCATCAGCCCCCATGCCTACGACGTGATAGGTAACGGTCAGTTCCGTATTTTGGTCCCCCTTGGTTTCAACCGCTTCCGCTTCTACCTGGAAGGCCCCGGACGTCGGGTCGAAATTAAATTCTAAATTGGTATACTCATAGCCAGATGCCGAGTATAAATGTACCTCCTCGTCTTTATCAATGGGATATTCCCTAGTCCTAAAAATATAGCTTGTTCCCGTAAGATCAGACGAGTATTTTGTTAATCTTACCTTTTCTGTCAGCAGCTTGGGAAGGCCAAATACGCGGCGCAAATAGAACGTGGACAGTTTTTCTTTCCACCGAGGCGCTAAAGGGTTGACGTAGGTAGACCCCCAAATGCCGTTTTGATCCGGGTAATCAGGTGTTGTATAGTTGAGGTCCTGCCCCCACCCGTCATGATGCTCATAATGAGGACAGCCGCCATGATATGGCGAGTAATTCGGGCATTCCACATTGGTGCAGGCTTCGTCACCAGTACGGACCCAATAGTCACTTTTTGTGTGGCCGCCGCCGCATGTTTCACCAGCAGTCCATGCATTATAGCCTTCACGGGAATCGTGCTTACAGACACGGGTACAGCAGCCAACGCCCGTAAAATAATGAGAGTCGCCAAGCAAACATTTTTTCTCTTGCGTCTCAATGAGGCCATCGTGGAGGCATTGGTTCAACTCAGCGTACCCGTACCCACCTTTCATATAGTACGAAGCATAGCCGCCAACACCCTTCCCATCGTCCGTATGCGGTACGATTTTAGACGTTATATCCCATGGGTCCAGGGTAACGCCGTCTTCTTCTCCAAAAGAAACATAGCCAAAAACCTTGATGCCCAGTTTCTGCCAGGCTGCCACTTCTTTACGTGTGACTGTGCCCGGATCGACAACGACTAGATCGTAGTATTTTAGATTTTCATGGTTTGCGTCGCTATAATTAAGCGCAAAGGTAGCATGGCGGCGCATAATTCGGACTTCTTTGGCTCCCTGATTGCGCCGCGGCAGTGAATCGTCCGTGCGTCGCACTACAGTCCCTTCATAACTATATTGGCCATCGCTGTTCTGAGCCAGGCCCTCAATGCCAAAGGGCTTGATGTAATCAAAGCTCATCGTAATCGGGATTGTCTCGTCGCTTCGGATATACGATACTTCTTCAGTCAGGACAATGCGTGAGAAGGCAAACGTGCTGTCTCCTTGGTGCCCTTTGGGGACATTGATTGTAATGACTTTCTCTTCAGCCGCCAAATCAGATAGTGTAAAATCCTTGAAGGTTTCTTCATCAGCCTGCAAGCTCCATTGGCTCATAATATTACCATCAACAGAAACATTAAGTGTAGGATAACCCCAATCACAAAGCAAGGTAATGGTCAAAGACTTTGCCCTGGTCCATAAGGTCAGGGTATCGCCTGCATTGGATGTGAATCCGCATAAAACGTTGGATGCACTCAAAGGTTCAAAGAGCCAGTAGCCAGACAGGTTAATGCGATTGCTATGAGGATCGAGTACGGTTGTAAGCGTCGTGGTGGCCTGTGTTGATTCCGGGTCGCAGTACGACGCGTGAAAATTCATTGTTAAATCGATGCCGTCTTCATATCCGCGTCCATCGACGCCTATTAACAAGGGTATCTGCTCGCCTACGCCGAGTTCCTGAATAACATACGGATTGGGAAAAGATTTCCCAGTATCTCTATTAATGGCCCTGCCAGGGATACTTATAGTAATATCCCGCATAGGGTATTTTGATTCATTGACAAGCCGTAAGGTTGCTTGGTTAAAAGCCAATGTCTCCGAAGCATGGTATCCGGGAATAGTCAAGGGCTGTATTTCTTTGTGGTGTACTTTAGCCCCGGCAAGCAGGAAGTATACGCCGCCTGGATTATTGGCGTATATTTCGCAAGTATGGCTGCCATCCGTAAGGCCTTCCGCGACGACGACATCGTGATATTGCATCGTCGCCCCTTCGCCAAACCCATAATGGCCCAAGTTGCAATCTAATATATCTACTGCCCCGCGAATCCCGACAGCAGATGGGGCTTTTCCATCAATATATATGGCCGCCGTCCCCTGACCACTATCAAGCATGAGCCGTATAGTAAGGTTCGTCCCGCTGAACATAAAGGTAGCCTTTCCCTTAATGCAATAATGGCGTGGTTCCCGCTGCTCCTTATCCATGATGTCATAGCCTTTATCATTGAACCACATGCCTTGATACGTTTGCCATTATATGGGAAATTGTTGGCATAGGTAAACTCCGTATCCGGGATGAACGTTGCTTTTAAGTTCTTGTAGTTCAGGCCTGCGTCTGTTTGGTGAGTATATATTTGCATCGTGTCAGAAGGTCGTAAGGCCATCAAATACCACTCCCCCGAAGCTCAACAAGCGGGATAGACGTCCAGTTGAAAAAGTCGCCTTCCATCATACTGATATTCATTTCATCCGTATCGAAGCGAACGGGGACGTCAAACTCGCCTGTACAGTAAATGCCTTTCCCTGATTCCGGCGGTGTTGTAAATGTAATGACCCCTGTTGTATAATCGCAGATCCATCCTGTTTCCGGTGTCGAATCCAAGAACACGGTAAGCGTACCACTGACGGGCTTTTTAATTTCCCGGACTGTAGAGAACCCACCGCTGGTATACGTCTTAATGATTTGGAACTTGTTTTTTTGTCCATCTCCAAGCGCAATTAATTCGTGGGTCAGCTGATAATCTGTCCAATCCTTGTATCGGAAGCCAAAGCCACGCCCTTTTCGGGCGTGGAAAAACCGGATGACTTCCGCCATTTGGACTTCTGTCTTGACTCCTAGGGCCGCATTGTATTTGCAACGTGGATACGTAAAATTGATGTTGCGCTGTTCAGTCCCATTCTTCATAATCGTAATATCCGTTGAGTAACAGGGGCCGCCTGTACTTGCATAAGAAATATCCACCGGAAACTGGACTTCATGAAACCCAATCGCCATAATATCGCCTCCTATAAAAAACGCTGCCCGGATTCAATGGCACGGCGTACGGTATTGGCAATCTGCGCTTCTGATCGCTTGAAGCTTGTCGCATCCTGGGCATACACAATAACCTGAATGGGCCGGTCATTCTTATTTCTCCCGTCCATACCGAGTTTTTCCATGTTGCTACGGGAAAGAGGAATGACGGCTTCTTCGTAATGGCCTTCACCAATAAGAGCTAATGTGGCCCCTTTCGTAATGCCGCCCGACGCCATTTTAGGCACACTCAAGGAAGAACCGCCCGCCGCACCGCTAAGGCCTGTAAGGGCCGATGCAATGGACATGGTGCCGCCCATAGCCATCATCCCTAACGCAATACCCGCCGATGCCGGGCTTACAATAAGTTTATAATACGCTGCCGGCCAATACGCAGCCGCCAGGGCAGCCCCTTCAGAGGCCGCCTGAGCTTCTTCTTCCGCAGATAAAGATTTCGCCATGGCGTTGCTGACAATCATGCCCGCCAACTTTTTTGCGTAAAACTCTACAACGACTTGAATCAAGGATTTACCCAAATTCTGAAAGGCCTGACCCAGGGTTTTAGTGCCCATAATGGTATCCGTAATAGTCGACGTAAGACCGCTAAATGCCGTGTCGTAGTAGCTGGCTAGCATCTGGGCCGTCGTCGCATGGGATGCCAAGTAGGCTTGTTGATATGCATCCATCATAGCTTTTTGCCCTTCATAGTCGTTCATGCGGATGGCGTTTTCTGCCGTAAGGATTTCCCGCAGCCGTTCTATAGATACCTGATTCTTGGCTTCTTCAATATCGGCCTCGATGTCCTTGGCCTGCTGGAAGTAGGCTGTTTTCTGATCGATGAATTCCTTGTACTTGGCCAGCTCTTCGTTATAGATTTCCTTGGCAAAGGATAAACGGCCATCAGCTGACACTTCATAGGCAATGTTTTCTTCGTCCAGGGCTTTCAGGAACAAAGCTTTCTGGGATTGAGTCATACCTGCGTAGTCAGCAGAATACTGCTGCCATTTCGATTGGATAGATGTAATGGCCTTATCATAATCGGCTTCCATTTTGCTCAGTTCCTTATCGCTGGCCGTGTCAGTCAGAGCGGGCGCATTGGTCTTCTTATCGGCGGCCATGGTGACAGCCTTTTCTTTAATCTGCGCTTCCTTCTGCGCATCAGCTTCGACAGCTTTCAGATGTTCCTGGGCGTACATAGCATCCAGCTTTTCCTTATCCTTCTGATAGTTCGCATTGAAGGCCTTGGACTCATTCAATTTTTCGCATTCTTTTTTTAAACTTACGGTCTGTCAGCTCGACCTGMGTTGCCGTAG
>NZ_APHY01000007.1 GCF_000417505.1 Megasphaera sp. NM10 | reverse complement strand
TCAGCTCGTCGAAGATCTGCATCCAGGCATGCTTGCTCTCCGTCTCGTTGATCCAGAGGCCAAGGACATCCTTGCAGCCGTTGACGTCATAGGCAAGCATGACATAGACGGCCACCTGCTGGACGCCATACTCCGTGCGCAGCGATACGTAGATGCAGTCGACGAAAGCAAATGGATAGAACGACTGGAGCGGACGATTCCGCCATGCCTCGACCTCTTCCATGACGCAGCCTGTGATGGTGGAGATCTGTTCATGTGACATCTGGAAGCCGTAGATGTCTTCGATGGTTGCAGCGATGTCGCGTTGGCTCATGCCACGGGCATACATCGCCAGTACCTTGCCCTCGATGGACGAAACGTCGCGCTGGTGCTTCTTGATGATCTGCGGTTCAAACGTACTCTGGCGATCCCTAGGGACGCGGATAGGAACCTCGCCCAGAGAGGTCTTGAGCGTCTTGGATGAATAGCCGTTCCGGACATTGTCACCGTCTTCGGAGCGCTCATGCTTCTTATGGCCGAGATGATTTTCCATCTCACCTTTGAGCATGGACTCAAAAATGGGGCCAAAAATCTGCTTCAGGACGTCCTGTACGTCTTCCGCGCTCTTGATGTCGTAGTTGTTGAGGATTTGCTGAGCAATCTGCTCGCCTGGGGTAGTTGGTGGAGTTTTACACTTTGCCATTCTGTTACCGTCCTTATCTTTGTTTACCCCAGTATGGGGCATAAAGTAGATTCATGCAATACCGATTTACACAAACTATTTTACACTCCCGCTTCTTTCCCTATCGCATTTCCTAATGGTGTGTTTATTTGTGTTGCGAATATATGCGGCTATATAGCAGATACTACGGACAGCTGTATTATCTGGAATGACAAACAAACAACCACGAGCACGGTACAGTTTCGGCTTAACGGCTCCAATACCGGGAGCTCTCCGAAGTGCATTGCGATAGGGCATTAGACAGTGGGGATTGTTAGCTGAAGAACAATGGGTGTATCCTCCGCTCACACCGCCAACAGAATTGCTATGCGCAGTTGCAATACATGAAACAACAACAAATACTACAACTAAATTAGCAAATGAGCTCGGGACTGTTAGATTTAAAATACACAACGATTTTTCTAGTGGAAATGATGGGACAAATAAAGCACGATGCATTATTGTTTGCCGATAGCAATCCACCCATATCCGTACGGAACTGTATTTGCACCAAATGTTAATGATGTAGCAGTTGAATTAATGTGGCATAAGTAGCATGCGCTACTTGCTTTATTCGATATATCATACGGAATGGCGCATATAACAGTCATTGTGATATTTAGCTTAACATCAAAACTAGTTTTAGTTTCTTCTGTCGCACTTCCCCACTGTTGAAAGGAGATAAATGAAATGACCGAACGCGACAAATCCGTATACCTCATGCTTGGAACTGACGACGAGAAAAAACGTCCAAGTGTCGTAGCGGGTGCCGTAAATGATACAATTTACACGATGAAAGTGGTGTCCGAAAGCTACGGCGTAGTTTTCAGCGATGCCCTCATCGGCCAGTTATATAAAGAGCTGGACGAGCATCTAAACCGGATGCAAAAGCCATGATTATCAATACTTTTTAGATAAATGAGAAATACAGCATTAACCGCATCGTCGGTAGTCCGCATGAAATGAAATCGTCTATAGATGCAGATATGCTGATTTTTAGAGTATCAATAGTAACAGTGATAGAGCCGCACAGCGGACGGGTTTATGCGTCTATATGCGGCTCGTATAGTATCGCATTAGTAACAATTATTTGAGTAATTCGATGCATTTACGGAGCTGTCGCAGGTTTTTGTGCGTGTAGACGCGCTCTGTGATGTCGCCTCCAGCATGGCCGAGGATGCGGCGTTTTGCCGTCTCGTTTGCTCCGGCATTATCAAGCAGCGTTGCGACCGTGTGCCGGCAATCGTGCGTAGTATGGCCATTGGCCCGGATGAGATGCATAACCGACCGCCAGATGGTGCAGTACCGTCCATAGTTGTATGGTCGGCCGTCCCCATCACAGATGAGGGCGTCACCTGGGCTTTTCATGCGGGACTCGATGAGCGGCGCAATGCGATGATGTATTGGGATGATGCGGATGCCGGCGGCCGTCTTGCTCTTCGTGATGCGGACATAACGTTGGCGCAGATGGACGTCAGCTTTTTGCAGCTGTAGCATCTCACCGCAGCGCATCCCGGTATATAGCAAAATTAGCACGGTATCGACACCGGGGCGATCCACGGCCGCCCATAGCCGGTTGATTTTCTGCCGGCTGAAAGTATGGTGTGGCCGGACCGGCTTATTGCGGCCGATAGAGAGCAGCGGCGCGTAGTTGGTCGTAGACAGATCGATTTTGTTTGCATATTTGAGCAATAGCGATATAAGCGACCGGACCTTTTTGACGCTGCTGTAAGACAGCCCATGACTACGCATGTCGTCAATGACTCGCTGATAATCAGCATAGCGCAGCTCCTCGACGGGCATCCCGTGGAGCGTAGATAGATGCTGATACGCATTGCGATAGCTGTCCAGCGTTGATTGTGATGGCTGAGTATCCTCCGTATGCCGTGGTAGCCAGCGGTGATAGAGCTCGGCGAATGTTATTTTGTGACCTGGAAGGGAGCGATGATGATGAGCACGATGATAGTCCGCCTGGAAAACTTGAGCGTCAACCAGATTTGTAAAATATTCGACCGGCTTTTGTCGCCCCGCCTCCGTCACTACAAAGACAAACGGCCGCCGCCGCTTCCCAGGCAATTTTTTGATACATCCGTATCCGTTAGGATTACGCATTTTACCACCTCATTTTATATGATAAGGAGATAGTACCATGACAGGAACCAATGTAGATTACTACTGCGCGGCCTTTGATGCCGATGGCAAGCGCATTTACTCTGCTATCTGCGATTTTGACCCGACGAAAGACAAGAACGCGGATAAAGTGCAGGCCCTCAAAGCCAAAGCCCAGGAAGCTGTATCCGATGCCGTCACCGTTGAAATTATCACGGCCGACGATTTTGCTGAATATCTCGGCGGAAAAGTGCGTGGATCTGACGGGAAGCCCGTCGAATATATCCCGCCGGAACCCACAGAAGCTGAAAAGAAAACAGCGAAGATCAACGAAATCAAGACGAAATATAACGCTCAGCTCGACGCCATGATCACAGCCCGCGTCAAAGCGGCTATGCTGGGTGCTGATACCTCGAAAATTGACAGCCAGTATAAAAACACACTTGCCAATATGGCTGCGGAAATCAAGAACGCATAGGAGGGATGAAACATGGAATTTTGTGAATTTTGCGGAAATATCTTAAACGACGATGGCCGTTGCCCCTGGGATGACTGCCCACACAATGCCATCATGGACGTCATGGCTGCCGCTGAAGCCGCTGACAAGCAGACCACCACAACAGAGACAACCAAGCAGAACGGGGGCACGTAATTGGAATCAATCATAACTTTTTTTCGCGAGATGGTCCCTGGCGGGGCCGCTATGGGGTGGGGAGCCATAGTGTCATGTGTTGGTACGGCGTTTTCGTATCTCATCGGCTGGAATGATGTAATTGAAGCGCTGCTGGTAGCCATGGCTATCGACTACGTGACGGGAATCTTAGCAGCCTATATTAACCCTAATTTGGCATTGAATAGTCAAAAAGGCTTTAAGGGAATCTGCAAAAAAATCGTCATTCTGCTATTAGTGGCACTGGCTCACGAGCTGGACCGTGCCACGGGCCGGCCGGCTGTACAATCATTGGTGGTATGGTTCTTCTTAGGTAATGAAGGGCTGTCAATCGTGGAAAATGCAGCGAAAGCGGGATTACCCATCCCGGGGAAATTAAGAGCAACCTTAGAGCAATTAACAGATAAAAATGAAAGGACGGTACAGAAATGAAGGTATTTATCAATCCGGGCCATGATATTAAGTATGATAGTGGTGCGGTGCATTATGACACGAATGGAAATGTAGATTTGCGCGAATGCGATGTAGCAGCAAAAATCGGTACTGCTGTACAAAAATATCTTGAAGCGGCTGGCTGTGAAAGTTATTTAATGCAAAGCGACAATTTAGCACCGACGCCGGCAGGGCGTAGCGACTATGATGATCGCCAAGGTATGACTGTTACTGAAACCGCTAACGAATGGGGCGCTGATATTTTTGTCAGCATCCACTGTAACGCCGCTTCGGGCACTGCTCGCGGCACCGAGGTTGAGTGCTATAACCGGATGAGTAACGGAGGCAATTTAGCTCAGTGCATCCAATCGCAACTCATCAACAGCATTGATACTGTCGATAGAGGCGTAAAAGAAATGACAGACTTGCTGGTACTACGGTATACAGATATGCCTGCCGTCTTAGTCGAAACGGCTTTTATCGACAATGATGATGACATGTTGGTGTTAGTAGAGCATTGGGACGACATTGCCCGGGCTATTGCTAGGGGCGTAACAGATTACGAACAATCTAACAATTAAAACTATTATATTGTATTTTTATGGAGGTAAAAACTATGAGTAAATGGACAGAAGTACGTGACGGTATGCTGGCAGCACTGGATGCGAGCGATGTAGTAGAATCTGCGAAACAGCAAATTGTTGAAAGCTTGAGCGCTGAAGGGATGGCAGCACTTGAATCCGTAGCTGATAAGTTCGTGATCCAGGTACAGGCACAGGCCGCGTCTGAAACTGGCTGGAATGCGATTCGCGATAAATTTGTATTGCCTTTACTTATCAATGGGACTATTTGGGGTATTAAATTTGTGCTGAGCAAGAGCACGAGTAACGAACAGAAAACAGCATAGAGTCTAAATGAAAAAGCCAGCAACACTAGGAAAATACTAGAGTTGCTGGCATATTTTTTTTATTACAATCAATCGAAAAACGATTGACAAAACAGCGAAAAAGAGGTGATATGATGAGCACGTTAGATGATATTATGACCGCGAAAGAAGCGGCCGAACGTTGGGGACTGGCCCAGATTACTGTTAGGCAAGCCTGCACGGGATATAAAAAAGGCCCCGCCTAGATTTACAAATGCAGAAGCCAGAAAATCGGCCGGAACATGGTTTGTGACTAAAGCCGGTATGGAAAGACTTTTTGGACCGGAGCATAAATAAACTCAAAAATGACAGCTCGAAATGAGCTGCCTTTTATTTATAATATAAGAAAGCGACGCCCATTCCATTGTGAGTGGACGCCGATTTGCTGTATCACATTAGTATTACAGTCAAAAAGATATGACCCCATTTTTGACCCCGCGAGTATCACTTTAATACGATTTAATGCGACTTATTCACATTATGATGTTGTCCAGAGATTAGCCAAACCGCATAACTAAGCCATTTTTAGCAAAGGTAGTTGAGACTTAGGATCTGGCGCCTCACGGCGTGAGGGTTCAAGTCCCTCCACTCGCACCAAAAGGGACTGTCGCATGAAGCTTTGTGCTATCGCGTACAGTCCCTTTCTTTTTCAGGGTTGAAGTTTGATTCATGATAGAGGGCGAGCCTGCTGGAGAAAAATCCACAGCCCGTTCTTGCTGGACCGTGTTTCTTTGCCAACTGCGGCCGAAGGCCTTTATCCTCCATTATGCTTGTGTAAAGATTCACAATATTCCCAATTACTATTGGCAAGACCCCTTCAAGTATGATATACTACGCGTGACACATAAGGCAGGTTCTTTTAAAGCGCCGGGTTGGTACCGGAAACGGGCGGATACTGGCGCGGACCGGCCGTGTTTTTGCGTCTTTAATCGTATTGCGACTTGTATCTTGCGAAAGAGCGAGAACGGAGGAAAAACATGGAAAAACAGAATGTTGCTGGCGTCATGCCGGCACGACGCACTTTTTTGTCGATTCGTCAGTTAACGGTTGCCGGTTTCTTATCGGCGATTACGATTTTTTTAGGCCTCACGGGCTATGGTTTCATCCCGCTGGTCATCATGAACGCGACGATCCTTCACATCCCGACTATCATCGGCAGCCTGACGGCAGGCCGCAAGGTCGGCATGATCGTCGGCTTCATGTTCGGTATCTTTTCCTTTATCCGGTCCTTGCAGGCACCGAGCGCGTTGCTGTTGTTTGCTGTACAGTATAACGTCGTTGCCGACGCCTTCATCTGTATCGTACCGCGTATCCTGATCGGCGTCATCGCCTTTGAATTGTACCGTCATCTGAAAATCCGCGAAGTATGGCGCATCGCCGTCACGGCGGTCTTGACGACGGTCTGTCACACGATTCTCTTCCTCGGTTCCTTTACGGCCATCGTCGGCGTCCCTTATGCCGAAGCACAGGGCATCCCCTTCATGAACGTCATCAACATCATGCTGGGCATCACGGCCGTCAATGGCATCCCGGAAGCCATCGTATCGGGCCTGATCATCACGCCGATCGTCATGGCCTTGCACCGCGCCGGATTGAAAGTCGCGTAAGAAGCGTGTGGTCGTTTCGGTTGTCATGCACATGTGGGTGTATCCCTGCTTGAAGTTTGATGTTTGAAGCGAGGGTTTTTAAATTAAAGACCATCCGCTAGCCACTAGCCACTAGCTGCTAACTACTTAAAAGGGTCTGTCGCACGTGCGACAGGCCTTTTTTTCATTCCATGAAATTAGTTAATGCGAAAAGGGGCGCAATGTGATAGAATATGGAATGATGACTGTTTTGTATAACAGAATATGCGAAAGAAATAGAAAGGATTTGTTATGGCTTCGATTTTTTCTCCATTAACTAAAAATATAGGGATTGATTTAGGGACGTCTACGACCCAGGTCTATGTGGAGGGCCGGGGCATCGTCCTGTCTGAACCGTCGGTCATGGCGACAGATGAACGGAACAGCAAGATGATTGCTGTCGGCCGGGCGGCAGAGGACTTATTGTCCCGGGCGCCGGAAACGGTGAAGCTCCATCGGCCTCTGGTCCACGGCGTCATCGCCGATTACAGTGTAACCCGGACGATGCTGGGCTATATCCTCAGCAAGTGCGTCCGCAGCGTCCAGCGCCTGCGCATCATGATCGGCGTGCCTTCGGCGGCGTCGAATGTCGAAAAACGGGCCGTCATGGAAGCCGTCTATCAGGCCGGCGCCAAGGAAGCCTTCCTCATCGAAACGGCGGCTGCTGCGGCTCTCGGCGTGAATCTGCCCGTCTATGATCCGGTCGGCAATATGGTCGTCGACATCGGCGGCGGTACGACCAATGTAGCCATGCTGTCCCTGGGCGGCATCGTCGTATCCAAGTCGCTCCATCTGGGCAGCCTCGATTTCAATGCGGCCATCAAAGATTACCTGCGCTATCAGTACGATATCGTCACTGACGACACGACGGTGGAAGAGATGAAAGTGACCAACGGCTCAGCTGTCCTGCCCCTGGAAGACCGGGGCTATTACTTCATGGGCCGCGGCCTCGATGACGGCCTCCAGCGGGAAATGGCCATCAAATCGAGTGAGCTCTACCACGTCATCGGCAAGCCTCTCATCAAGATCCTCGACCTGGTCAAGGATGTCCTGCGGGAAACGCCGCCGGAACTGGCCGCAGACATTATGGAACATGGCATCGTCCTCACTGGCGGCGGGGCCAAGCTAAAGGGCATGGACCAGCTCTTCACCCAGGAACTGGGCGTGCCGGTCATGCTGGCTTCCGAGCCGGAACTGGCTGTCGCCAAGGGCACGGGCATTGCCGTCGCTGATCGTGATAAATTATCGGCCCTCATCGAAGGGGCACAGCGTATATATAGGAGGAGATTTTAAAATTGTTTTCGTTCGGTAAAAGAAGCGTCGTCTTCGTACTCATCTTATTCATCGTCATTGCGCTTGTCGGCTGGGCCTGGCGCCAGCGCGATTCCCTGCCGTTCATTACCAAGCCGCTGATGACGATCATGTCGCCTTTTGAATACGGTGCCAGCCGCGTCATGGATTCGCTGACCTCGAGCATCCACATCGTCGACGTCAGCTTGAAGAACCGCATTGAATGGGAATCGCTGGAAAAAGAAAATGCCGACCTCAAGAGCCGGACTGTCGACTACGATGAAGTCGTAGCCGAAAACGACCGCCTGCGGGCGCTCCTCAATTTCAAATCGACCCATAATCAGTACCAGCTTCTGGCTGGTTCGGTCATTTCCCGTGACTACGGCACGTGGACCAACACCATGATCATCGATGTCGGCAGCGGCGAAGGCGTCGAAAAAGACATGCCGGTCATCACGCCGAGTGGTGTCGTCGGCTTCATCAGCGACGTCTATCCGCATTCGTCCCGCGTCCAGCTCCTGACGGACCCGCGGACCAGCATCGGTGCCATCGTACAGCGTCCGGAATCGCGCGTTTCCTCTGTCGTCCGCGGCAACGGCAACGTGCCGACGGAACCGCAGTTCGTCAACATCGCCAAGGATGCGGATATCCTGGAAGGGGATACACTGGTCACATCGGGCTTCGGCTCCATCTATCCGAAGGGCCTGCCTATCGGCACCATCGTATCGATCCATCAGAATGAAAATGATTTCGTAAAATATGCCGTCATTCGTCCCAGCGTCGATTTCTCCAAACTGGAAGAAGTCTTCGTCATCTTGAAGTCGGCCGATACCGGGTCCTATGAAAAACCGGAAGTCACGCCGAAACTCGTACCTCAGACGAATCGCGACAAAGTAGAAGGAATTAAAGGAGCCGCGGCATTATGAAGAAACTGAACTGTGTCATGACAGCCTTCATCGTCTTTATTTTGCAGGCTGCCATCCTGCCTTTTATGTTTAACAGCGTGAGCCAGCCTAACCTCATCTTCGTCTTCGTCGTCCTCATGGCCCTCCATCACGGCCAGCGCATCGGCATCATCACGGCCCTCTTGGGCGGATTTTGTCAGGATGTCATTATCGGCAATTTCTTTGGCCTGCACCTGCTGGTCTATCTCATCGTAGCCCTCATCTGCAGCTACCTCGGCCGCGACATCGACAAGGACCAGTGGGTATTGACATTGCTCATCGTCCTCGGGGCGACCGAAGTCGGCCTGGTCCTGACCTGCGGGTTCCTCTTCCTGGCCGGCCAGTACATCAACATCGCCGCCTACTTGTTGGAATTCAGCATCCCTATGCTTGTTTATCACGGAATCCTGGCCCTGCCGGTGGATCACATCGTCTGGCATCTGCGCCGCGACGATGCCTTTTACGGGTTCCCGGGCTATCGCTGGTAAATAAAGGAGATTTAGTTACATGCTTGAAGCGTTATTGAAAAAGAAGAATCAAGATGGCCGTTTCCGCTACCTCTACTGGATCGTCATCGCGATTTTCGTCATCCTCATCAGCCGGCTGGTCTACTTGCAGCTCTTTGCCGGTGAATATTATTATACCCTGGCCGAAGGGAACCGCCTGCGGGCCATCCCCATTGCAGCCATGCGCGGTATCATGTACGACCGCAACGGCCAGATCCTCGTCGGCTCGCGGCCGAGCTTCATGGTGACCTACGTGCCGCCTAAGGACGGCATGAGCGACGAAGAACTGCAGAAACTGGCCGGCATCCTCAACATGCCGGAAGATAAGCTGCGGGAAAAGGTCCAGAAGGTCAAGAGCTCTTACGTGCCGACGGTCCTGGCCAATGACTTGACCCAGGATATCGTCACGAAAATCGAAGAACAGCGCAACGACCTGCCTGGCGTCTCCGTCGACGTCCAGCCGATCCGCTATTATCCGTACAAGATGATGGCCGCCCAGGTCTTTGGCTACGTCGGCCAGATCGATGAAGAAGACGCCAAGCGCCTGGAAGGCGTCGAAGGCGTATCCAACATCACCCAGATTGGCCGGGCCGGCCTGGAAGCCTATTACGATGACCTCCTGCGCGGCAAGGATGGCGGCCGTCAGGTCGAAGTCGACGCCGCCGGCAGTCCGGTCAAGGAAATGGAACGCAAGGACCCCGTAGCCGGTCACAATATGCACCTGACCATCGACCTCTACCTGCAGCAGGCTACGGAACGGGCCATGGACCGCCAGATCGCCAACGGCATCGGCACCCACGGCATCGCTGCCGTCGCCATCGACCCCAATACGGGCGCCGTCCTGGCCATGGCCAGCCGTCCGGCTTACGACCCGAACTGGTTTACCCGGGGCATTACGGAAAAAGAATGGTCCCTCATCAACGACAATCCCAATCACCCCATGGAAAACCGCGTCATTGCCGGCGAATATCCGCCGGGCTCTACGTTCAAGCTGATCACCGGTTCGGCAGCCCTGGAACTCAAGAAAGTCACGCCTGATGAAATGATCTTCGACAGTGGCCGCCACTGGCTGGTCGACATGCGCAACGCCGGCGGCGAAGCCCTGGGCTGGATCAATTTCGTCGAAGCCCTGGCTAAGTCCGATAACGTATACTTCTACGAAATGGGCCGCCGCGTCGGCATTGACGAACTGGCGAAATACGCCCGCATGTTCGGCATGGGCAAGAAGACGGGCATCGCCCTGCGCGGCGAAGCACCGGGCCTGGTCGCCAGTGCGGAATATAAGAAGAAGAATTTCCACGATGAATGGTACCTCGGTGATACGTTCAACTCGGCTATCGGCCAGGGGTTCCAGCTGGTTACGCCGCTCCAGGCAGCCATGATCGTCAGCGAAGTCGCTAACGGCGGCATCCAGTACCGGCCGTTCATCGTCAGCCGTATCGACAACCTCGACGGCACGCCGTATAAGATTTTTGCACCGGAACAGGTCGGCACCCTGTCCGTATCCAAATCGACGCTGGACCTGGTCCGCGAAGGGATGCGTAACGTTGCTGAAGAATCCGGTACAGCTGGTTCCCTGTTCGCCGGCTTCCCCATCCAGGTCGCTGGTAAGACAGGGACGGCGGAAAACTTCGGCGGTACGGACCATGGCTGGTTCGTCGCCTATGCGCCGTATGAACATCCGCGCATCGTCATCGCCGTCCTGACGGAACAGGGCGGTTTCGGGTCTCTGTCGTCCGGCCCGATTGTCCGTTCCATGCTGGAAGCCTACTTCCACGTCGGTGAATACGCCGAAGGCGCACCGAAGGATAAAGACAAGGACGGCAAAGAAAAGGACAACAAGGCCAATAAGAATGCGCAGGACGGGAAGGACAGCAGCCATCGCGATGGGACTGAGTCTGACCGATAAGTCCTGATGACGGCCTTATCTCATCAGAAAGGAAAGTGATTTCATGTCCCAGCTCATCGCCATCGCCTCCGGTAAGGGAGGCGTCGGCAAGACCCTGATTACGGCGGCCTTGTCTGTCCTCCTGCAGCGCCGGGGCCACCGCGTCCTGGCGGCCGACGCCGACATGGGCCTGCGCAACCTCGACCTGCTCTTCGGTCTGGACGGGTCCATCCATTACGATGCCGCCCAGGCTGCGCGGGGGAAATGCCTGCCCGGCCAGGCTTTGCTGCCGGTCGTGCCGGGACTGGATTTCCTGCCGGCCAGCCAGAAGCGGACCTGGGAGCGGATCGACATCCCGTCGTATCAATATGTCCTGGAGTCCCTGTCCGGGTCCTATGACTATACCCTCATCGACTGCCCGCCCGGCCGCGACGGCGCCTATCAGGCGGCGACGGCCCTGGCCGATGAGATCCTGTTCGTCGTCGAACCGTCGCCGTCGTCCCTGCGCGATGCGGCTAAGGTCATGCAGTACGCGGCCCGGCAGAAGCGCTTTCACTACGACGTCATCCTCAATAATTTTTACGCTGACGGCGTCATCACGCCAGACGCAGCCAAAGCCCGTTTGCAGACCGGCCACGTCGCCGGTCTCTTGCCGCATGATGATGGCATCGACCGGGCTGCCGGGGAAGGGCGGATCACCTGTATGGCTGATTCCCTGCCTTTCTGTCAGGCCCTGTCGGCGACGGCAGACTGGCTGGAAACGGGGAAGGCCATCGAGGAAACGGCTCTGACGGCCCTCTTGCCGAAACACCAGGCCCAGGCCGAAGTCTTACCGGGCCTGTCGCTGCAGCGCCGCCGTCAGGAATGCCGGAATTGGCGCCACTATCGTCGATAGGAGAGAGAAATGTTTATTAAACGAGAATGGAAAAATTTAGATAAAGTCATGCTCATCGTGAGCTTCCTCATCGTCTGCATCAGCCTGTGCATCATCGGCAGTGCGACGCATATCAATAAAGGGGCCATCAACTACGACTTCGTCGCAAAACAGGGGGCGGCTTTTGTCGTCGACTTGATGATCATCCTCTTTTTCAGCCGCTTCGATTATGCGAAGCTGAAGAAATACGCCAAGCCCCTGTACATCATCAACCTGCTCATGCTGGTCGCCGTCATGTTCGTCGGTACGTCGGCCCTGGGCGCCCAGCGCTGGATCCAGCTCGGCCCAATCACGCTGCAGCCGTCGGAATTTTCCAAGCTCATCATGATCATCTGCACGGCATCGATCCTCAGCGACCGCGTAGGCCAGCTCAACACATGGCGCCAGGTCCTGCCCATCGGCCTCTACGTCGGGATTCCCTTCCTCCTGGTCTTGAAACAGCCTGACTTGGGGACGAGTCTCGTCTTCCTGGCCATTACCTTCGGCATGCTCTTCGTCGGCCGCATCAAGATGTCCCTCTTGCGCAACGTCTTCCTGGCCGGCGTCTTCCTGGCGCCCGTAGGCTGGCATTTCCTCAAGGATTACCAGAAGTCCCGTATTACGGTCTTCCTCAATCCCAATGCCGACCCCTTTGGCGCCGGCTATCATATCATCCAGTCGAAGATCGCCATCGGTTCGGGCATGCTCTTTGGCAAAGGCCTCTTCCAGGGGACCCAGAGCCAGCTGAACTTCCTGCCGGAAAACCATACGGACTTCATCTTTTCCGTCATCGGCGAAGAACTGGGCTTCCTCGGCTGCGTCTTCCTCTTGTTCCTGTACTTCATCCTCGTCTATCGCGGCCTCATGATCGCCAAGGACTGCAAGGACAGCTTCGGCATGATGCTGGCGACAGGCGTCGTTTCCATGTGGGCTTTCCAGATCCTGGTCAACGTCGGCATGACCTGCGGCATCATGCCGGTCACGGGGATCCCTCTGCCGTTCATGAGCTACGGCGTCAGCGCCTTGACGACCAATATGATGGGCCTGGGCCTCTTACTGAGTATTTACATGCGTCAGCAGACGATGATTTTTTAACCCGCCGTGAAGGAGGAAATTAATTTGTCACATCCCGTGGAGATCGATCCGATTTTACTGAGCAAAGTCAGCAAGCCGGCCCGCTACGTCGGCGGCGAATGGAACAGCGTCGTCAAGGACCACGATGCCGTCAAACTGACCGTTGCCTATTGTTTCCCTGACGTCTACGAAGTCGCCATGAGCCATCTGGGCCTGCGCATCCTCTATGCGCTCCTCAATGAACGGCCCGATGTGGCAGCCGAACGGGTCTACGCGCCCTGGCCGGATATGGAAGAAGTCATGCGCAGCCAGGGCTATCCGCTCTTTTCCCTGGAAACGAAGACGCCTGTGCGCGACTTCGATATGGTCGGCTTTACGCTCCAGTACGAAATGAGCTTTACCAACATCCTCAACATGCTCGATTTGGCCGGCATCCCGCTCTTTGCCAAAGACCGCGGCGACGACATGCCCCTGGTGGCAGCCGGCGGTCCCTGTGCCTACAACGCCGAACCCCTGGCCGATTACATCGACGTCTTTTTCCTGGGCGAATCGGAAGAATCGACGCAGGTCCTGGCCGATACGATCATCGCCTGGAAAGAGCAGGGAAAACCGGGCGGCAAGAAGGGCCTCTTGAAGCAGCTCTCCCAGCAGCCGGGCAACTACGTGCCGTCCTTCTATGAAGCCCAGTACGATGCAAAGGGCGACTTCCAGGGCCTGACCGTCACTGAACCGGGAGCGCCGGCAGAAATCGAGAAATGCGTCGTTTCCGATGTGGAACACGTCTTCTTCCCGACGAAACCGATCGTACCCAACATCGACATCGTCCACAACCGGGCCGTCCTGGAGCTCTTCCGCGGCTGCAGCCGCGGCTGCCGCTTCTGTCAGGCCGGCATGCTCTACCGGCCGGTCCGGGAAAAATCGCCGGAACACCTGGCCGACCTGGCCAAACAGATTATCGCCAATTCGGGCTACAATGAGATTTCCCTCATGAGCCTGAGCTCGGCCGATTATTCCTGCCTGCCCGAACTGGTCGACCAGCTCTTGGACGAATTCAAGGGCCAGAAAGTCAGCGTCAGCCTGCCGTCGCTGCGGGTCGACAGCTTTTCCGTCGATATCGCCAAGAAGGTCCAGCAGGTCCGCAAGAGCGGCCTGACCTTTGCGCCCGAAGCCGGGACCCAGCGCCTGCGCGATGTCATCAACAAGGGCGTTACGGAAGAAGATTTGCTGGCAGCCTGTGAAAATGCCTTTGAAAACGGCTGGTCCACGGTCAAGCTCTATTTCATGATGGGCTTGCCGACAGAAACGGACGAAGATCTGGCCGGTATCGCCGACCTGGCCTACAAGGTCCTCAATCTCTACCGCAAAGTGACCCACAAGAACAACGGCAAGGTCACGGTCTCCGTATCGAGCTTCGTACCCAAGTCGCACACGGCCTTCCAGTGGTTCGGCCAGCTGCCGATTGAAGAAATCGAACGGAAACAGCAGTACATCAAGGGTCTCATCAACGACAAACACATTTCCTACCATTACCACGATGCCAAGACGGGCCGCCTGGAAGCGACCTTCGCCCGCGGCGACCGCCGCATGGGCAAAGTCCTCTACGAAGCCTGGAAACTGGGCTGCAAGTTCGACGGCTGGACGGAAATGTTCGATTACGATATGTGGATGAAAGCCTTCGACCTGGCCGGCATCGACCCCGATTACTATGCCGCCCGGACGCGCAGCCTCGACGAAGCCCTGCCCTGGGACCATCTCAGCAACGGCGCCGCCAAGGCCTATTTGAAGCGCGAATGGCAGAAGGCCTCTCGAGCTGAACTGACTCACGACTGCCGCCGCCTGCCCTGTACGGGCTGCGGTGTCTGCCCGAATCTGGGCGTATCCATCATCGACAGAAAGGAAGGGGACGACCATGGAAAGACTACGTTTAGCTGTTAAGAAAGATGGGGCCCTGCAATTCCTGTCGCACCTGGATTTTGCCCGGGCCGTGCGCTACGTCATCATCCGGGCCAAACTGCCTATCTGTTATTCTGAAGGCTTCAATCCGCATATGAAGCTCAGCTTCGCCTCGGCCCTGGGCGTCGGTGTCTCGGCCGATGTGGAATACCTCGACATGGAACTGGCTGAAAAGCTGCCCGTCGCCGACGTCATGGCGCGCATGAACGCCATGTCGCCCCAGGGCTTTGCCGTCCTCGATGGCAAATATGTCGATGCCAAGGCACTGAAGCTGATGGCCATTGCCAATTACGCCGTCTATACCCTGCGCGGCCCGCTGACGGAAGACCTCAGCCAGGACGGACTCAACCAGATTTTGGCGAAATTCAATGACGCAGCCAGCGTCCTCTATGAAAAGGTGTCCCACAAGGGCAAGCACCGCGTGCGTACCATCGACGTCAAGCAGCACGTCGTCGAAGCCGTCCACGGCCATGTGAAGGACGGCAATGTCTATCTGACTGTCGGCATCTATCAGACCGGCGAAGGGGCCATCAAGCCGTCCCAGGTCTGGGAAATCCTGGGCAGCCAATTCGGCCTGCCCATCCACACGGACATGATGCTGGCCCGGCGGACGGGTATTTTCGTCCGCAAGGAAAACGGTCAGAAATATTCGTTATTTGAGGGATGATCATGAAAGGTACACTCTATTGCGTCGGCGTCGGCCCGGGCGACCCGGAACTGCTGACCCTGAAGGCGCTGAAAATCATCAGGACCTGTCCCGTCCTGGCCGTGCCCCAGAGCCGGACCGGCGTCGTCACGGCCCAGGGCATCCTCTTGAAGGCCCTGGACGGCTGCGGCGTTTCCTTAGAAGATAAAATGGTCATCGCCATGGATTTCCCCATGACCCGCGACGACCAGGTCCTCCAGGGAGCCCATGAGAAAGCGGCGCGCCGCCTGCAGGACGAACTCGACCAGGGCCGCGACGTCTGCCTCATCACCTTGGGCTGCCCGACGGTCTACGCGACCAGCATCTACGTCCACCGCCTCGTCCATGAGGCCGGCTACGACACGGAAATCGTGCCCGGCGTGCCCAGTTTCTGCGCCGTCGCCGCCAAGCTCCAGCAGCCGCTGTGCGAAAAGGATGAAGCCCTCATCGTCATCCCCGGAAACAATGCACACCGCAAAGAACTGCTGGCCCTGGAAGGCAGCAAGGTCATCATGAAGCCCTCGGGACGGCTGGCACCAATCCAGGAGGAACTGCGGGACCTGCAGCTCCTCGACAAGGCGTCGATGATCGAACGCTGCGGCCTGCCGGGAGAACGGGTCTATGAAAAAGCGGCTGACGCCAAAGAAACGGGTTATTTCGCCGTCTTGTTAGTGAAATAGCCTGTCTGCGATTACCAATTTGCCCGCACAGGAGGAATGAGAAGATGAAAACAATCGTAGGCAATGTCATGCCAGAAGAAACGCGCATGGCTATCCTGGAGGATGGTCGTCTTCGTGATTTCGCTGTCGAACGCAATGACGACATGCACATTGTCAACCATATCTATAAAGGGACGATTCAGAACATCCTGCCGTCCCTGCAGGCTGCCTTTGTCAACATCGGCCGCCGCAGGAACGCCTTCATCTATATGGGCGACATGTTCCCGCGGGCGGCGTCGAAGGAAGAAATCCAGCAGATGCACCTCTCCGTGGGCCAGTCCGTCCTGGTCCAGGTCATCAAGGACGAACAGGGCATGAAGGGGCCGAAAGTCACGGCCAATATCAGCCTGGCCGGCCGCTACGCCGTCCTCATGCCGACTGTCGATTACATCGGCGTGTCCAAGAAAATCCGCGATGAAGAAGAACGCAACCGCCTGCGCCGCATCGTATCGGAAATCAAGCCCGACGGCATGGGCCTCATCATCCGGACCGTCGCCAAGGGCGTTTCCCGGGAAGAGCTCCTCAAGGACCTGCAGTATCTCCTGGGGACGTGGGACAGCATCCTCCAGCGGTATAAGCGGTCCCGCAAGCCGACCCTCTTATACCGCGAAGCCGACCTGGTCATGCGCATGATCCGCGACCATTTCACGGCCGACGTCAAACAAGTCGTCGTCGACAGCCGCGAAGCTTATGAACGCATCTGCCAGGTCTTTCCCGACCCGGCCTGGCGCAGCCGCGTCCGCCTCTACGAAGGGACGGTGTCCATCTTTGAACAGTACGCCATCGAAGAGAGCCTGACCCACCTCATGTCGCGCATCTTGCCCCTGCCGTCAGGGGGCAATCTGGTCATCGACCACACGGAAGCCCTGACGGTCATCGACGTCAACAGCAGCAAGTACACCGGTAACGGTTCGACCCTGCAGGACACGATTTTCCACGTCAACAAGGAAGCGGCCGTGGAAATCGCCCGCCAGCTGCGCCTGCGCGATATTGGCGGCATCATCATCATCGATTTCATCGACATGGCCCAGCCGACGAAACGCGACGAAATCCTCCAGATCCTGACCCGGGAAACGGCGCAGGACTGCACCAAGACCCGCGTCTTGGGCATGACGGCCCTGAACCTGGTGGAAATCACCCGCAAGAAGGCCCGCCAGAGCCTGTACCAGGTCCAGTTCAGCCCGTGTGACGTCTGCGGCGGTTCAGGCTACCTCTATTCGCCGGAAACCGTGGCCATCCAGATCATCCGCCGCCTGCGCCATATGGTCCAGGTCCGCCACATCAAAGGGGATATCCTCATCGAAGCCCATCCCGACGTCCTGGCCCTGCTCAAGGACAAGAAGCGCAAAGCCGAATGGGAACGGGAGCTGAAGCGGACTCTCTATTTTGAAGAATCACACCATCCGAACCGGGAAGTCTTTTCCATTTTGTCCTACGAGCCCTGATGGGCTGGAAAGGGGAAAGCCTATGTTCACTTCTTGTTACAAAGCTGTTTTCACGTGCCTTTTTTGCGTGACAACAGCTTTTTCTGTCTTTGCCGATTCGCCGCGCGCCGCTTATGAACAGGCCCGGCAGGAAGCCCTCTGTGCCTGGATGGCCATGGCTTCTTACGGCGACAGGCCCGGTCTGGCAGCCCGTCAGGAGCTGGTGCGCCGGGGCTGGCACATCGACAGCCAGGTCCAGAAGGATGATAAATCGGAAGCCAAGTTCCACCTGGCCCGGAAAGGGGACGATACGCTCCTGGCCGTGACCGGAACGGCCAGCCTGGCCGACATCAAGTCCGATTTGAACCTCCATTCCGTCGCCTACGGCGGCACGGCCGGGAAGACCGCTAGAAAGGACGGCGTCCGCCGCGTCCATGCCGGCTTTGACCACTACACGACGACCCTTCTGGCAGCGCCTATGGCGGCCAGACCGTAGGCCAGGTGCTGGCTGCCGATGCCCATGCACCGAAACGGCTGACCTTGACCGGTCACAGCCTGGGCGGAGCCGTCGCCGTCCTGGCGGCGGCCCGCCTGGCCGACCAGGGTGCGTCGCAGCTCCAGGTCGTGACCTTCGGCGCTCCGGCTGTCGGCAATGACGCCTTTAATGAGGCTTACGGCCGGCGCATCCGGCTGGACCGCATCGTCATGGAGGGCGATCCCGTAGAAAAGGCCGTACAGGCCGTTTCCCGCACGTATGAACAGTTCCCGGACAAGACGGTCTGGCAGGCAGCGCCGACGACGCGCCGCTTTGCCCATGATATAGCCGGATATGCCGACACCGCTCTGCGCCGTTATTACGATGCTAAGACGGCTTATGAAACCTATCTGGGCCATGCTGTGCCAGACGATGGCGGCCGGCCTTTCGGCTCACCGGTCTGGGTCCCGCCCTTGTCCCTGACCCTCGACGAGGCCCTGCAGGCCGATACGCCCTATCTGGAACGGGCTGCCGACGACCAGCTCGGCTACCGCCTGCATCCTGTCTTTGCCCGCAGGGAACAGTCCCTGGGAGAAGCCCTGCGCCAGGCCCGGCAGAACGGCTGCAGCGAGGTCCTGCTCCGCCAGTTCCAGGCGCGGCGCCTCAAGGGAAAAGAATATGACTTTGCCCTCACGTATGACGAAATATGGTACGATGCCCGGACCGGCCTGGTGCGGACGGCCGTGTCCCGCACGACCGATACGGGCAAGATGACACCCATTGAAGCCCTGCTGGCTCTGGCCGGTGCCGACTAGGCGCTTGTACTCCTGTCAGGCTTGTAATATAATGAAATAGAAATATATACAGAAATATACGGATGGTATATACGAAATATAAAATATATTACGACGGGAGATGGACGCATGGAACATCAAATGAACGGGAAGGACCAGGCCGCTTTGACGGCCTGCATCCCCCAGAGCCTGGCCGGGGGAATCTTTATTTATAAAGCCGATGAAGGGGAAACACTGCTCTATGCCAGTGACTATGTCATCGGCTTTTTTGGCTGCGCTTCTTACGAAGAACTGGCCGACTACGTCCATCACAGCTTCCGCGGCATGGTCGACCTGCGGGACCGGGAACTGGTAGAACAGAATATCCGCCAGCAGACGGCGAGCGACGTCTGCCAGACCAGTTATGCCCGCTACCGCGTCATCGCCTGTGACGGTACCGTACGCTATGCAGAACACTTCAGCCGCAAAGTCACCCTGCCCGGCGTGGGTGAGGTCTATTACGTCTTTATCGCCGATTACGACCGCAAATACCTGACCAGCGACATCGACAACATGACCGGCCTGCCCGGGAACCGGCGCTTCCTCCAGTATGTCCGGGACCTCATGGAATCCGGTCAGTTCCTGTCGGGATACTGCCTGGTCTATTTCAACGTCATCAACTTCAAGCTCGTCAATATCCGCTATGGCGTCGCCGTCGGCGATGACTGCCTGAAAGGCCTGGCCACCATGATTCGGGAAACCTTCCCGCAGGGCTTCTTGTCGCGTCGCCGCAATGACCACTTCCAGCTGCTCACGCCGGAAGGGTCTGTGCGGGAAAAGCTGGAAACACTTCATGAATCCATCTGCCAGGTCTATCGCAAGTACCAGCTGGAAATCAAGGCCGGCGTCTACCATTTTCCTGAAAATCAGGTCGTCGACCCGGCTCTGGCCGTGGATTATGCCAAAATCGCCTGCCAGCACATCCGCGATGAAGTGGGCGTCTCCGTCTTGGAATATACCCAGGACCTGCAGAAGCTGATTACGGTCAACAACTACATTGCCGGACACTGTGATGACGCTATTGAGCACGGCTGGATCCAGGTCTATTATCAGCCTGTCATCCGCACCCTGACCGGTGCCGTCTGCGGCATGGAAGCCCTGGCCCGCTGGAATGACCCCGTCGTCGGCTTCCTGTCGCCGGCCCGCTTCATTCCCATCCTGGAAAAGAACCACGACATCTATAAACTCGACTGCTACATCCTGCGCCAGACCTGCCAGGCCCTGCGCCGCCGCCTGGATCAGCAGCTTCCCGTCGTCCCGGTATCCTTCAATTTGTCGCGTCTGGACTTTTTCCTCTGCGACATCTTCCAGGTCGTCGAAGATACGGTCCGGACATATGGCCTGCCGCGGGACCTCATCCATCTGGAAATCACGGAGACCATGCTGGTCCACGATAAAGAAGTCATCAAAGAGGCCCTGGGACGCTTCCTCCAGGCTGGCTACCAAATTCTCATGGACGATTTTGGCAGCGGCTATTCGTCGCTCAACGTCCTCAAGGATTATGACTTCAATATCATCAAGCTGGATACGCATTTCCTCTCGTCGTCGACGGACAAGGCCCGTTCCATCATCGGCAATACCGTCGACATGATCAAGGAAATCGGCAGCCAGAGCCTGGCCGAAGGCGTAGAGACGCAGAAACACGTCGATTTCCTGGCCTCTGTAGGCTGCGATAAGCTCCAGGGCTATTTCTTCAGTAAGCCCATGCCCTGGAACGATTTATTTTCCTATCTGGAAGGCCAGTACCGGTCTTTCGAAGATGCGGCCAGCCGAGCTTATTACGAGAAAACCAGCGCCGCCATCCGCCGGACCCATCAGTCCCTGGCCCTGGTCGAATACGACGGCCAAGCATTCCATCACGTCTATCTCAATCAGGCCTATCGGGATCAGCTGGCCAGTTTCGGCCGCATTACGGCCCTCAGTGCCGAACTGCGCATCAACCGGCCTGGAACGCGGCTTTATGCCCATTTCCGGGACCTCATGGAAGGCCTCAAGCAGAGCGGTCATTTGGAAACGATCTTCCAGTCGGAAAAGGGCTACTACGTCCAGCTCACGGCGGAACTCGTTGCCTCCATGCCGTCGTGCTGGATGCTGACCGTGTCCCTGCACAACCTGACCCTGGACGAACACATCCAGGAGCAGGAGGCGCTGAACGTCCACATTCATGAGCTCTACCGCCTGTACGATGTCATCTACCTCATCGACTTGGACAAATCAGCCGGGATCCCCTTGTTCTCGCGCCATGCCGTAGCCGGGGAACTCATGGAGAAATGCCTCTTCATGCGCCAGTTCCTTCATCACTATGCCCGGAGCTATATCCATCCCGATGACTGCCAGCGCTTCCTGGATTTCACCGATTATACGGCGCTCAAAAGGAAATTATCCCAAGGGGACCAGTCGGATTGCTTCCGCTTCCGCCAGAAAGGAGCGGATGCAGGCTATACGTGGAAAGAGGTCACGTACATCGCCGTTCCCCGGAGCGGTCGGAAATTGGCCCTGGCCTGTGTGCGGCCGGCGCTCTGCTGCCCGGCCTGTCAGCTGCATAAAGGAGGGACCCTTTCATGATGCAAACTATACGGTCCCGCTTTTTGACCGTCATCTGCGGCGTCTCCCTGACGCTGACCCTGGTCTTCGGCAGCCTCTGCGTCTTCCTCGTCGACCGCAGCGAGACGGAAATCGCCGCCACGACCCTCACTGGCCGGGCCATCCACGCCAGTACGACACTGAATCCAATTTTCATGCAGTCCGAAGACATCGTCCACTATATCGGCCATACCATCGAGCATGAAGTCAAAAATCCCCAGGACTTGCGTAATAAAGCCAACCGCGACCGGCTGGAAGCCATGATTAGCCGGTCTTTTTATAATGCTGTATCCGGCATCGACGGCGTCCAGGGCTATTACCTCCATTACAATGAAGACCTGGCCGGCGGGCCGGACGGCTTCTGGTATACCCGCAAAGATGCGCGTCATGATTTTGTGTCCCAGCCCATTACCTCCGTCGAGGCGTACGGGGAAGCCGACGCGGGCCGGACGAACTGGTATTATCAGCCCTTGCGTGAGAAGAGGGCCTTGTGGACGACACCTTACGTCAATGACAATAATGGTGTCCGCATGATCAGCTACGTCATGCCCGTCTACGTCCAAGGCCAGTTCGTCGCCGTCGTCGGCGTCGATATCGACTTCAACATGCTCTGCGACCTCATCGGCAGCATGAAGGTCTATGACAGCGGATACGGCTTCCTCTTCAAGGACTGGCAGACTTTTTATTTCCATCCCGACGGCAGGGAGGTGGCCTACGAGTTCAAGCCGCGCTTCGATATCGTCAGCCACGGAGAGCTGCTGGAGCAGTCAGCGACGGATACCCATTTGATCCATTACTATTATCAGGGCATTCCCATGGCCATGGGCTTTGCGACCTTGAAGAATGGCATGAAACTGGGCGTGACGGCACCGGAACGGGAAATCTATGCCGGCCGCCAGCTCATGACCTTCGGGATCCTGGCTGTGACCGTCGTCATCGGCCTGTTGTCGACGCTCCTGGCTATCCGGGCGGCGAACCGTATCGTCCGGCCCCTGCATGACATCAGTGAAGCCGCCCGCCGCCTGGGCCGCGGCGAATATGACCAGCCTCTGGACAGTACAGCTCAAGATGAAATCGGGCGGCTTGCAGGCCATATGAACGATACGATGGAACGGATGCGCAAATACGTCGGCGCCATGCAGAAACAGGCCTATCAGGATGAACTGACGGCCGTCAAGAACGTCGCCGCCTACAACAGGAAGGTCTACGACCTCAACCAGAAAATCGCCGCCGGCCAGGCTGCCTTTGCCGTGGTCATGGTCGACTTGAACCAGCTCAAGGACGTCAACGACCGTTTTGGCCACGAAAAGGGGAACATCGCCTTACAGCGCCTGTGCCAGGCCGTCTGCCGCATCTATAAGCACAGCCCGGTCTACCGCATCGGCGGCGACGAATTCGTCGTCATCCTCGAAGGCGAGGACTATGCTCATCGGGACGCCTTATTCGAGAAAGTCCGTGCCTTTGAACACATCCGCGACCTGAGTGCCGCTCAGCCGTGGACGCAGCTCGCCGCTTCCGTAGGCATGGCCGTCTACGACAAGACACGCGACACGGCCTACCGGGCCGTCTTCAATCGGGCCGACACCAAGATGTACGAACAGAAGCAGCACCTGGCGCCGCGGGCCTGAGGGTGAGTGTTGGCTGGCTCGGGGCAAAGGGGAGAGGGCTGCCAGATCATCGCCTTGGCGGCGAAAAGGAAAGATGTACAAAAAGGACAAAATGTGATACTATTTGTAGGGGCTGGAACATGGTGGTTTGTGCCGTCATGTGGAGCCCTTTGTCTTCAAAAGTTGTAGTATAGCGTTTGTAGTTTGTAGAGGATGGGTTTTAATTTTTAGTCATTCACTACAAACTAAAAACTGCAAACTTAAAGTATAAAAAGAGGCTGTCTTCGTGTGGCAGCCTCCTTTCTATTTCGACTTACAAGGAGGTCTTTCCTTTGCGTATCGTTGTCGTAGGCGCCGGCAAGCTGGGGTACAGTATTGCCGAGCTCTTATCGAATGAACAATTCGACGTCGTCGTCGTCGATCATAATGAAGAACGGCTGGAAGTCGTCAAGAATAATCTCGATGTATTGACCGTCCTGGCCAACGGGGCCAGCCCGATTACCATGAACGATCCCGATATCCGCGGTGCCGATATCCTCGTCGCCTGTACGGCTGTCGATGAAGTCAATATGGTCGCCTGTATCATGGCCAAGAAACACGGCATCAAGTACACGGCGGCCCGCATCCGGGACATGCAGTTCCTGTCGGAAGCCAAGGATTATCTGAAGCAGAATTTCGACATCGACCTCATGCTCAATCCGGAAATGATCACGGCCCGTGAAATCAACCGCATCCTCATGACGCCGGCCGCCCTCAACGTCGAAGACTTCGCCAACGGCAAGGTCCGGCTCTTTGAAACCAAGGTCCGCCGCCATTCGCCGCTCATCAACATCCCCTTTAAGGATATGAACATGCCGCCGTCCATCCTGGCCGGCATGATTTTCCGCGATCACCGCATGATCATCCCTCATGGTGATGACTGCCTGTTCCCGCACGACAATGCGTATTTCATCGGCGACCCCAAGGCCATCGAGAAATTCAGTGAGAACTTCGTCCCCAGCGACACGAAGATGGTCGAACGGGTCATCATCATCGGCGCCGGCCGGTCCGGCCGTTTTTTGGCCCCCATGCTCGACAAGGAAGGCATCAAGGTCAAGATTTTCGATAAAGACCGCGAACGCTGCCGCCAGGTGGCAGAACTCCTGGACAACGGCCTGGCCATTTGCGGCGACGGCACGGACATCGACCTCCTGGAACAGGAAGGCATTGCCGATGCCGACGTCGTCATCTGCCTGACCGATGACGACCGCCTGAACCTCATGCTGGCCCTCATCGCCAAGCACTTGGGCGCCAAGAAGACCATCGTCCGCGTGTCGCGCATCGAATACGGCGACCTCATGGAAAAGGTCGGCGTCGATATCGTCTTGTCGACACGCCTCTTGTCGGCCAGCGAAGTCCTGGCCTTTGCCCGCCGCGGCGGTGTCGTCTCCGTGTCCCTCCTGGAAGGGGCCAAGGCTGAAGCCGTGGAAGTCATCGTCCAGGACGGGGCTCCCGTAGCCGGAAAGCGCCTCATGGATGTCCGCCTGCCCAAGGAATGTCTGGTCTGCGCCTATGTCCGTGACGGCGAAGCCTATATCCCGAACGGCCAGTCCGTCCTCATGGCCGGCGACCGGATCATCCTCTTCATCCAGACGGAATATTCCAAGAAGGTCATGAAGTACTTCAAAGGCAGGGAATAGACCATGAACCGCAGTATCGTCTTTTATCTCGTCAGCCGCCTGGCCCTGATCAACGGTCTGGCGCTGCTCATCCCTCTGCTGTCCGCCTTGTGGTGGGGTGAAGCGGGCCTGGTCTATTTTGCCCCGGCCCTGGCCGCCGCCTTGCTTGCAGCGGCGTTCTGCCGTTACCGCGGCCGCCATCACAAACGCCACCTGGGACCGGGGGAGGGGGCCTGGTACATGGTATCGGCCTGGTTCCTCCTGGGCCTTTTGGGTATGATTCCCTACGTCATGGCCGGCACTTTCGCATCGCCTGTCGACGCCTTCTTTGAAAGCGTCTCGGCTTTTACGACGACTGGGACGTCGTGCCTGGCTGACGGCGGGGCCGGCCTGCCGCAGTCGCTCTTGTTGTGGCACAGCCTCATGGAATGGCTCGGCGGCCTCAACTTCATCCTCCTCCTGGTATCGGTCATGCCCCAGGTCAGCGGCTGTTTCGGCCTGACCTTGTCCGTCCATCAGAGCGTATCCTTCAGCCCCATGGTGGCCCGCATGCAGGAAGCGGCCCGCCAGGCCGGTCTCATCTACCTGGCCATTACGGCCTTTTCCATGGTCCTCTACGTCCTGGCCGGCCTGCCTTTGGGCATGGCCGTCAATCAGGGCCTCATGACCATGTCCACCAGCGGCGGCGATTCGCTCTTCGATTTTTCTCAATATGACAGCCTGGCCCTGGAAGCGGCCGGAGCTGTATCCATGCTCCTGGCCAGCGGCAATTTCCTCCTCTACTGGAAGAGCTGGGAACGGCGCGACTTCAAGAGCCTTTTCTGCGATGCCGAATGGCGGACCTTTTTGACCGTCGTCGTCGTCACGGGCTGCCTCGTATCCTTCCATTTGTGGCGTTTCGGCGTCTACGACGGCTGGGATAACCTGCGCTACGGCTTTTTCCAGGTCCTGTCCTTCATCAGCACCAGCGGTTTTTCGTCAGCCGCCTACAGCACCTGGCCGGAATTCGACAAGTACGTCCTCTTTGCCCTGGCCTTTGTCGGCGGCTGTATCGGCTCGGCTACAGGCGGTCTCAAGGTCATGCGCTTCATGGTCCTTTTCAAGATGGCTGCCCAGGAAATGCGCCGGACCCTACATCCGCACATGGTCATTTCTTTGAAAATCGACGGCGTCCCTGTCGATATGAAGATCATCAGCCGTGTCCTCAGTTATTTCTTCCTCTTCATGGCGACGTTCTTCGTCTCCATGCTGATCATTTCCCTGTCCGGCGTCACGCCCATGCAGGCCATGGGGATGGCCGTAGGCTGCCTGTCCAGTGTCGGGGCGACGATGGACCTCTTCGGCGTAGCCGACGTTTCCGTCCTGCCGGCATGGACTAAGCTGTATTGCAGTTTCCTCATGATTTTAGGACGCGTCGAAATCTTTTCCTTCCTCGTCGTCATCCAGACCGCATTCGGTTATCTGCGGCGGCGCTGGTAGGAGGTACACCATGAATATACGAATTGTTTTATTTGTCTTGGGAAAATTGGCTCAGGCCTGCGGGCTGGCCTTGATGATTCCCTTTGTCGTCGCCCTTTTCTATGGGGAAGCCAGTATCGCCGCGTTCCTCGTGGCCATTGTCATCAGCATCCTCATAGGGCGCCTGCTCATGTGGCAGGGCCATCGGCCGACGGACAGCCTGACTG
Source organism: Megasphaera sp. NM10 (assembly GCF_000417505.1). Lineage (GTDB taxonomy): Bacteria > Bacillota > Negativicutes > Veillonellales > Megasphaeraceae > Megasphaera > Megasphaera intestinihominis. Next base: position 28,842 of record NZ_APHY01000007.1, on the reverse strand, counting down.
TCCGCGAAGGCGTGGCCATTACGGCTCTGGGCTGGATCATGGTCACTTTCCTGGGCATGGTTCCCTATGCTGCCGGCGGCTATTTGTCCGTCCTGGACGGTGTCTTTGAATGTATTTCCGGCCTGTCCGGCACGGGGGCGACGGTCATCGACGACATCGAAGCCATGCCGGCCAGCCTGGTCCTCTGGCGGGCCCTGACCCACTGGTTCGGCGGCCTGGGTATCATCGTCATCTTCATCGCTGTCTTTCCTCAGTTCGGCAAGGGCATCGTCCACATGTTCAATGCCGAAAGCACAGGCCCCCGGTCGGACCGGGCCCTGCCGCGCATCAAGGAGATGGCCAAGGCCCTGTTCACGGTGTACGTCGTCTTTACCGTTGCCTCGACGGTCGTCTTCATGCTCTGCGGCATGTCCTTCCTCATCGCAGCCGACCACGCCTTTGCCACTATCGCTACGGGCGGTTTCTCGCCGTACAATAACAGCGTCGCCCATTTCGACAGCCCTGTCGTCGAATGCTGCCTGTCCTTTTTCATGCTCATCAGCAGCGCCAACTTCGGCATGTACGTCGCGGCCTGGAAGAAGGGCTGCAAAGTCATCCTCGGCGATACGGAGTTCCGCGTCTACTTGGCCATCGTCGCCATCTCGACGGCGGCCATGGCCCTCAACCTGGTCCTGGCCCAGCAGTGGGACGGCATCGAAGCCCTGCGCCAGGCCTTTTTCCAGTCCGTGTCCATTTCGTCGTCGACGGGCTTCGTCTCCAACGACTTTGAACAGTGGCCGGTCTTTTCCAAATTCATCCTCCTGGTCCTGATGTTCATCGGCGGCTGTGCCGGTTCGACGACAGGCGGACTGAAAGTGACGCGCGTCATGCTGCTGGTCAAGACCATTGCCGCCATCATCCGCCAGAAGATACATCCCAACATGGTCCTGCACATCCGTTCTAATGGCGAAGAATTCTCGATGGACCTCATTTACGGCGTAGCCAAATTCTTCTTCATCTACACCATGCTCGGCGTCCTCTGGACGTTCATCATGGTCTTTGACGGCGTGGCCATCTTCGATGCCATCGGCCTCAGTGTCTCGACCATGGGCAGCTGCGGGCCAGGATTCGGCCAGTTCGGTGCGACGGCTACTTGTTCGGCCCTGCCGCCGCTCAGCAAAGTCGCCCTCTGCCTGTCCATGCTCATGGGCCGCCTGGAAGCCCTGCCGGTCCTGGCTATCCTCATGCCGTCCTTCTGGCGCCACCGCAACAGCTGGTAATTGGGGGAAATCCCTTGCATGACGCCATCCCTTTGCCGTATAATAAAGACAATCTTAACGTTACTCTATCTTTTATCAAAGGGGGATTACCTATGAGTTTTTGGGAACAAATGGCTAAGACCATCGATGCCAGTGAAGAAAAACAGAAGAAGGAAGATCTCTACCAGAAGACCTTCCACGAATTAGCCGAAAAATTGAGCGAAATCCGCAACAAAGAAACGGCGGACAAGACGGAAGATTAAAGGATTCTTAAGTTTTTCGCCGTTTTCCGATTTTTCATTAAAAGACGATTAAATTTTGTCAGGACGTCTCCTTTCCATGCTATGCTAGCTATGGAAAGGAGTATTTTTTTATGGACGTAAACAAGTTACTGCAAGACGCCCTGGCTGCCGGGGCCAGCGACATCCACATCGAGCCCCTGGACGACGCCGTCCGCATCCGCTGGCGCCGGGACGGTGTCCTCTGTCAGGCCGGGACGCTCCACAAGGGCGGCCTGGAGAAACTGGTAAGCCGCATCAAAGTCCTGGCCGGCCTGGACATCGCCAACCGCCGCCTGCCCCAGGACGGGCGCATCGTCTGGAAGGACGGGGAACGACGCCTGGACCTGCGGGTCAGTACGCTGCCGACAGTGCGCGGCGAAAAAGTCGTCATCCGCATCCTCGACGGCCAGCGCATCCCCCTGGCTCTCTCGGCCCTGGGCATGGACGACCAGGTCCGGCGCTGTCTGGAAAAGCTCATCCGCTGCCGCCAGGGGCTCATCCTCATCTGCGGGCCCACGGGCAGCGGCAAGACGACGACTCTCTATGCGGCCATCCACGAGATCCAGGACGACTCGGTCAGCATTGCGACCCTGGAAGACCCGGTGGAAATCCTCATGGAGGGCATTTCCCAGAGCCAGGTCCAGGCCAAAGGGGGCATGATGTTCCAGGACGGCCTGCGGGCCCTGCTGCGCCAGGACCCGGATATCCTCGTCGTCGGCGAAATCCGCGATGGCGAGACGGCGCGCATCGCCGTGCGGGCCGCCCTGACAGGGCACGTCATCTTCAGTACCCTCCATGCGCCGAGCGCCGTCGAGGCCGTGATCCGCCTGACCGATATGGGCGTCGCGCCCTACCTGGCAGCCGATGCCCTGGCCGGCGTCGTGTCCCAGCGCCTGGTCCGCTGCCGCAGGAGCGATGGGTCTTATCAGGGCCGTTTCTGCCTGTGCGAAGTCGTGCCGGCTGGCCGCCGTCTCCGCGACGCCATCCGCCGCTGTGCCGGCGTCCGGGACCTGACGGATGCGGCCCGGTCCGATGGTGCTGTCCTCCTGCCCGACGTCATCGCCCGGACCCTGGCGGCCGGACGGACGGATGAAAGGGAGATACGCCGCGTCTGTGAAGGAGGGAGCTCATGGTGAAGGTAAGGGAACTGATGGAAACGGCCATGGGTCAGCAGGCCGCAGACCTTCATCTGCAGACGGGCCGGCCGCCGATGATGCGCCTGGCCCAGGGCCTCTGTCCGCTTCCAGGGCCGCCCTTGAGCGAAGGGGACCTGCGCCAGGTCCTGCAGGCCGTCGGCTGGAGCGGCGGGGACCAGGGCGACGGCGCCTTTTCCTGGCACGACGCCCTGCGCTGCCGCCTCCACGTCTGCCGGGAGTACGCCGGCCTCCATGTGACGATACGCTTCCTCTATCCTTTAGCGTCGCTGCCGCCAGATGGAGACGGACCGCTGCTGCAGCGCCTCAGCTGCCTGACCAGTGGCCTGGTCCTGGTCTGCGGGCCCACGGGCAGCGGCAAGACGACGGCCCTGTGGCGCATCCTCCAGGCCATTAATGAACGGCGGCCCTGCCATATCGTCACCCTGGAAGACCCGATTGAATACGTCGAAGCCGGGAAGGCCGCCTTGATTACGCAGCGCGAACTGGGGACGCACTTCGCGACCTTTGCCGAAGGCATCCGCCAGGCCCTGCGCCAGGATCCGGACGTCATCCTTATCGGCGAGATGCGCGACCGGGCCGCCATGGATGCGGCTTTGACGGCCGCCGAGACGGGGCACTTCGTCTTGTCGACGCTGCACACGCCGTCGGCAGCACAGGCTGTGAGCCGCCTGGCCGGTGCCTATAGTGGCGAGGCCCAGCAGGAAGTCCGCTGCCGCCTGGCCATGGTACTGCAGGCCATCCTGGCCCAGCGCCGCCTGGAACGGCAGGGACGGATCGACATCGTCCGGGAAGTCCTCGTCCGCACGCCGGCCGTGGTCCAGCTCATCCGCAGCGGTAAGGAATATCAGCTGCCGACGGTCATGCAGACCGGTGCGGCCCTGGGGATGCGGACCATGGAACAGGCCCTGCGCCGCTGCGGTGAGGGAGGGACGTCATGATCCGCCCGCCGCGCCGGCTGTCTGCAGCTATGCTGGCTTTGTTCTTCCGCCAGCTGGCTGTCCTCGTCGGCAGCGGCATCCCCCTGGTCCAGGCCTGGCAGCTGCTACTGAGCGATATGCCCGGCGCCTGCCGCCCGTCCCTGCATCTGGCGGCCCTGCAGATGGAGCAGGGCGTCTGCCCGTCTCAGGCCATGCGGCAAAGCCAGGCTTTCCCCGACTTGGCCTGCCGTATCATCCGGGCCGGCGAACAGACGGGGAATCTCGAAGGACTCTGCCAGGTCCTGGCCGATTTCTATGAAAGGAAGGGCAGGGAGCGGCGCCTCCTGGTCCAGGCCGTGGCTTATCCGGCCTTCCTCCTGGTCTGCCTGGCAGCCCTGACGGCAGGCGCGTGCCTGTTCATCATTCCCGTCTTTACGGACATGATGGTCCAGATGGCCGTGCCTCTGCCTAAAGGGACGCAGTACGTGCTGGCCCTTTTCGACGGTCTGCGGCAGTACGGCATCTATGGCCTGGGCGTATTGTGCTGCGCCCTGATTGTCCTGCGCTGGGCCTGGCAGCGGGACGCGTGGCGGCTGAGGCTGGAACGGCAGATCATCCGCCTTCCCGGCATGGCGTCGTGGTTCCTCATCTGGGCCTGGCAGCGCTTCAGCCAGATCCTGGCCGTCCAGCTGGCCGGCGGCATCCCCTTGCTGGACTGCCTGTCCGAAGCGGCCGCCGTCGTGCCGTCATGCCTCTTCCGCCAGTACGTATGGCAGGCCCGGCTGCTGCTGGAACGGGGCTGTGCCTTCAGCCAGGCCGTCCACGCCGGCCGCTTCGGGACGCCCTATGTCGAGACCATGCTGGCCGTCGGGGAAATGACCGGGACCTATGACGAAGCCCTGGCGTCGATTGCCGTCTACTACGGCAGCCGTCTCCAGCTGCTGGCCGGCCGGATACGGCGCTGGCTCGGGCCTGTCGTCCTCTTGTTGACCGGCGCCTTGATGGGCGTCTTGATTCTTTGTTTCCTCTTACCGTTACTGGACATGGCATCCAGTATCGTGACCTGATGAAAGGAGTTTTTTCGTATGCAGACTCGCAATGGTTTTTCCCTGTTAGAAATGTTGATTTGTGTGTCCCTCATCCTGATTTTCGCCTCCTTTGCCGTACCCCGTTTCTCATCGGCCACCAAGACGGCCCAGGAAGCCAAAGTACAGGCCGATATCCGGACAATCAGCAATGCCGCCGCCCTCTATGAAATCGACCACGGCGTCTTCCCGGCCAGTGTCGACGATTTAGTGACCCAAGGCAGCGACGGCAAACAGTATCTGCAATTCAAACCGCTCACGCCGGACAAGGGGGAATACCAGATAGCTGATGGCGTCGTTTCCGCCGATTATAACAACAAGCATTTCTCGTCCGATGCGGCATCGCCCCAGGAAGGGGAGGCCTGATAGGATGGGAGGGTCTGTTGTATCTCTCTGGTACGCTGCGGCAGCCGGCTGTACGGCCTGGATTTGCTATACCGATATCCGGCGCTGCTGGATTGCCGACGCGCCCGTCCTGGCCCTGGCTGTGGGCAACGGCGCCGCCAGTTATGCCGGTCTGGTCCGGCCCTTTTGGCCCGTTTCCCTGGGCGTCGCCGCCCTCTTCCTGCTCCTCTATGGTCTCTGGCCCGGGTCCATCGGCAGCGGCGACATCAAGCTGGCCCTGGCCCTGGCGCCGGGCTGCCCGGGCTGGGGGGCCTGGACCATGGCAGTCACTTCTTTTGGCCTGGCCGCGCTCGTGGCCTTGTTCTACCGTTTCCGCACAGGGAAGACGATCATTCCCTTCGGCCCGTTCCTCCTGGCCGGCTGGTGGCTGGCCCAGGAACCGCTCCAGCGCGCCTGGCCCGGAGGCTGGCTATGGTGAGGCGGAACGGCTTTATCAGCCTGACCGGCCTGATGCTGGCCCTGGGCCTGCTGCTCTTGTATCTGGGCCTGGGACTCACTGCCGGTCAGCGCAGCCGCAGCCACCAGGCCGTCGATGGCCTGGCGCGGGAAATGGCCCTGGATATGCAGCAGGTCCGCCAGCGCTGTGTCGGCAACAACCAGAGCAACGGCCGCTGGAAACTGGTCCTGGAAGAAAAGCGCTACGTCCTCCAGGAAGGCTACATCCGGGTCAAAGAACGGCCCTATCCGCCGGGCCTGCAGGTAACGAAAGGAGATGTACACTTTGCTGTCGATGGTCGTCCGCAGCATACGATGGCTGTGGTCATTACTTCGCCCGATGGGGCCTATACGCGTTCTATCGTCGTGGCGGCGCAGACCGGGCGCATCCGTATCGCCTGAGGCCAATGGCTTCTTTTTCCTGACCGACGGCCTGGCGGGCCTGCTCCTCGGAGCCTGCTTGTTCACGGCGGCCCTGGGCCTTTCCCTCCAGGCCGTCAGACTGCATGACCAGGCCAGACAGCGGCAGCTGGCAGCCATGGTCTGCCGGCAGGTCATGGAAGGCTGGAAGAGCGGCTGTCCGCCATCAGACCGCGTCGTCATCCAGGGCCGGACCTATGAGGTGACGCATGCGCAGACGGCTCTCGGCGAGGGCTATGTCCTTTGGCAGGTAGAGGCAGGTGATGACCATGGCCCCCATGTTTCCTGCCGGCTTCTGGTGCCGGCAGGGACCGAAGAAAAACGGCTGGATCCTCTTGGACGTACTCCTGGCCTTGAGCCTGTCGGCCCTGACTCTGACGGCTTTGCTGCCTCTGGCGGGACAGACGGCCCGCCTGGATTGGCGCTGCCAGATTGAAGAAGGCCTGCTGCGGCAGCACGTCAGCGTAGAAGAAACGCTGTTCCAGGCCCTGCGCTATGGCCGGGACGTTGAAGTCCGTCCTCAGGAGGTCCGCTTCCGCACGGCCAAGGGCGCCGTGAAGGGCTTTGCCGTCCGCCATCAAGGCCTGTATGTCCGCCTCAGCGATGGCAACTATCAGCCCCTGACAGGCGGCGGCAGCACCGTCCAGGGCCGGGCCCTGGTCATCCAGCCCCTGGACGGTCGGCCCTTTTTCTCCCGGACCGGCCAGGCCGTACAAGTCGCCTTTCTCCTAAAAGAACGGCGGAGCGGCCTGTCCCGGCCCGTGCAGTTTGCCGTGTGTCCCCAGAATGAAGGTGAATCATGAAACGACGCAATGGCTTCTTTTCTTTTTCTATCGTGACCGTCGCCGTACTGACCCTGAGCCTGGCCCTGACGGCGGCGACCCTGGCGTGGCAGCACTTCCAGATGGCCCGGACCTATGAAGAGACCGTGCGGCTGACCTATTTGGCCGAAAGCGCCCTCTGTGAGGGCTGGAACCAGCTGCGGCAGGACCCGGACGCTTTTCTGGCGGGCCAGGCCATGGCCGTGCCCCGGGCAGAAGGGCTGGCTGGCCCTGGGGACATCCTGACCGTCCGCTGCCAGTATCAGCCGGCCGGTCAGACGCCGGGCGGCTATCTGCAGGCCCGGGCCGCTGCGCCGGGAACGGGCGTCCAGCAGACGTGCGGCCTGCACTTTGCCGTGACGGCCGATGAACAGGGCCGGACCGTGCTGCATTTCGTACAGTATGTCAATTAGTAGAGAGGTGAGCTTATGTGGTGGCAACAAAATGCCTGTTTATGGCTGAATGGACAGTCTGTCCATCTTTTGAAGACGAAACGGACCTGGTATGGACGCGTGGCCTTCCGCCAGGGTCATCGCGACTATGAAACCAAGCGGGACCCGGACTGGATGGGCCAGGAAGGGGGCGTCCAGTCCTGTCTGCCAGAACTCCTGCAGCGCTATGGCCTGGCTGGCTGGCGCCTGCGCGTCCTCATCGGCGGGCCGAGCGTCCTTTGGAAGCGCCTGTCCCTGGGGACGACAGACCGGCAGGAAGCCGATGCCCTCATCGCCGGTGCCGGCCTGGTCAGTGAAGAAGGGCGGCCTTATGACTTCGAGGCGGCTTGTCCGTCGAAAGGCGGTGACGGGAGCGGTGACTGGACGGTCGGCGCCTATCCGGCCGAATGTGTCGCCGCTATCTGTCGGGCTGCCGGCGCTGCCGGAGCCGTCGTCCAGTCCATCGACTTGCTGCCTGCTTTTTTGGGGCGCCTTTGGCCAACCGGTACGGGGACCCTGGCCTTTCAGGAAGCCCCCGATGGCCAGCAGCACCGCGTCCGCCTGCGCGACGGCCTGCCCCTGGCCTATGACGTACAGGCGGCTGTGCCGACGGCTGATGGGCCGGTCTTCCGCTGGCTCCCGGATGGGGCAGACGAGACGGAATGGCAGCCTGCCGGGCCGAGCGAAGCCGTGCGCCGCCTGATGGATGCTTACCACGTGTCCCAGCCTACGGCCATGCTGGCTTTCTTGTAAGGAGGGAGAATCATGAAATGCAACCTCGTACCGGCCAGCTACCGCCAGGACCATCGCCGCTGGCAGCGGCCGGCCTGTCTGGCCCTGGGGCTGATGCTGGCTGTCTGTGCCGGGGCAGGCCTCTTTTTTCAGTATCAGATCCAACGGGAAAAGGCCTATTATACAGACTATCTCTATCCCGTGCAGCAGCAGATACAGCAGCGCAATGATGCCATCCGGCGCAGCCAGGCCCTGGCCGACCGCGCCAAGAAAGGGCCGTCCGACGGCCCGCTGCTGACGCCGTACCTGATGGTGGCCCTGGCTTCGTCCAAACCCGACGGGCTCGTCGTGGAAACCGTGAGCAGTCAGGCCGGCCGGGTCGTCATCCAAGGCCGGGCGTCCGCTGCGGACCGGCCTCAGCAGTGGCAGCGGACCTTGCAGCAGCAGGGCATGGGCCAGGCCGCCGTGGCCAAGATGCAGCCCGACCGGGGCGAGGGGATCCCTTTTTCCCTGGAGGTGAGCCGTCATGAAGGCCTGGCGAAGAAGGGCTGACTGGCAGCGGGCCTTTCCCGTCCTCGCCGTGCTGGCTGCCATAGCCGCCTGCTTTGCCATCTCATCGTATCACACCTGGCAGGGCTGGCAGGGCGTCCACCGTCAGCTGGCCCCGTATGCCCATCGGGCCCGGCCCCAGGAGAAGCGGGAGGCAGCAAAGCCTGATGCCGGCCCTGATGTGGCGGCCTCCCTGGCGGCCCGGAACGTCCAGCTCTTGTCGTGGCAGCAGTCCGTCCGCGAAGGGAGTCGGCAGACGCTGGTCCTGACCGGGACCTTTGCCGACCTCCTGGCCTGGCTCAACGACTGGCCCGCTGCCTGTCCCCTGGGGACCTGCCAGATCCTCCGCTGGGAACGGGGCGAAGGGGGCAGCGTCGTCACTGTCGAGGTCTCACCGGACGGAAAGGCCGGGGCAGCCCTTCATTGACAGTCTGGCGCTGGGCATGATATAGTTATGTTTGTAAGTTTGAAATAGGTCAGGTGTCATAGACTCAATAGAGAAGCCGGTCCAATGCCGGCGCGGTCCCGCCGCTGTAGGGTGGAGCCAGGCTGCAACGATGTCACTGTACGAAGTATGGGAAGGCGCAGCCATGGCCAGGAAGCCAAGCCAGAAGAACTGCCTGACGGATAATCACCGATAGACCTGCGAGCGATAGGAAGGAGATTGTAAAAAAGATACGTAAGGGAGCTGTCGCTACAAGACGGCTCCTTTTGATTTTGTACCTTCATTCGACACGTCAGCAGGCCGGACAGGAGGGTATTTTGGAAGCGATTTTACAGGGTTTTCAGTTATTTCAGGCAGGCGGGTCGGTCATGTACCTGCTCCTGGCCTGTTCTCTCTTCGTCGGCTACATTGGCATCGAACGGGCGATTTTCTATGGAGACATGGACGCCGGGAAAGCCTTTGCCGAACAATTCTACACGCAGATGAAGCTGCGGCGCTACGACCAGGCCCAGCGCTTGGCCATGGACGGCCGCGGCGGCCTGCCCCTCATTTTGCAGGATGTCTTTCAGCATCAGGCAGGTCCTGACGTCAAGGCCTTCGTCGAAATGCAGTCGGGCATCTTCGTGGCCAAACTGCGCCGCCGTCTCTACTATCTGAGCGTCATCGTCACCATGGCGCCGCTCCTGGGCCTCTTGGGGACGATCAGCGGCATGATCCGCTCTTTCAGCATCCTCAATGTCCAGTCCGGCCAGGCCGTGGCCATTACCGGCGGCGTCGGCGAAGCGCTCATCGCCACGGCTTTCGGCCTCTGCGTCGCCATCCTGGCCCTGGCCGTCCATTCTTATTTCACCCAGCGCCTGGACCGCATCATTACGGATATGGAAATGTGTTTTTCCGCATTGGAAACGATGCCTGTGAAAGCGGGGCAGTGACCATGCGCCTCCGTAATATTCGCGATTTTGAACAGCCGTCGATTATGATCATCCCCATGATCGACATCATGTTCTTTTTGCTGGTCTTCTTCATGATGACCTCCTTGTCCATGGTCGATTTGCACAGCCTCGGCGTCCAGCTGCCGCGGGCTTCGGCCGCCCAGGCCCAGCCGTCGGCCCAGTACGTCGTGACCTTGAAGGCCGATGGGTCCCTGTGGCTCAACGGACAGCCCGTCAAGGCCGATGAGCTCCTGGCTTCGGCTCGGGACCAGCAGCGTCAGGACAGCGCTTTCAGCGTCGTCCTCTGCGCCGACCGGGGCCTCGATTACGGTCAGGTCGCCGACGTCCTCGATGCCTTCAAGCGGGCCGGTATCGCCCACATCGGCCTGGCCGCCGACAAGGGAGGCCAGCCATGAAGCCCTGGGAAAAACGACGGGGCCGCGTCGCTGCCGGCGTTTCCGTATCGCTCCACGTCGCCGTCTATCTGGCCCTGGCAGCTGGCGGTTTTTTCACGCTGATCCATCATTACACCCGCCAGGACGGCGTAACCGGCGTCATGGTCTATAACGCCGACGACCTGGCCGGTGCCGGCGGTCACGACGCGGCTGGCACCGATACGGATGAGGGCCGTGTTTCTCAGCCGGATGGCCGTGATAGGGGACCGGAAGGACCGGAATCCCCGGAATCTTCGGACAGGGCTGTGGCAGCCTCCGATGTTGCGTCGCCTGATCCGGATGAAGCCGGTGCCGATGGGATGACTTATGCAGCCAAGACGGAAAGCGGCAAAGGGGAGCCCTCTGTAAAGGGTGCGGCAAAGGGCTCCCAGCCGTCGGCCCAGGCTGGGACAGAACGTCTCAGCGGCCATACGGGTTCAGCAGCCGGCGGCCGCGGCTGGGCTGCCGGGCCGGGAAAGGATGAGGCCGCCGCGCCGGCCGGGAATCTGCACGTACCCGATGCCGTCGCCGACGTCCTCGATGCCATTCGGGAAAAACTACCTGTAAAGTTATCGGAAGCAAAGATGCAACCACCTACACCAACCATCCCACCCAATCAGTCCAACACGACAGTCATTACGGCCAAGGATATGGAAAGCCATCACGATACGACGGTCCAGCAGGCCTTGCAGCGCGTCACCGGCGTGACCGTCAATGAAATGGTGCCTGGCATCTCTTCTTATGTCAAGCTCAATGGTGACGACCGGGTCCTGATCCTCGTCGACGGTCAGAGTCTGGCCAATGCCCAGGGCTCCGGCTATGGCCGGGGCAGCGTCGATTTGACCAGCCTGCCCGGTGTCGGGGCTATCGACCACATCGAAGTCACTAAGGGCAGCGGCTCCGTGCGCTACGGCAGCGGCGCTGTCGGCGGCGTCATCAATATCGTTACCAAGAAGGGGGACCGCCGCGAATCTTCCCTCTATGCCTACACCGGTTCCTGGGGGATGCACGGCTATACCCTGACCCACAGCGGCCGGGCTGGCGCGACGAGCTGGCTCGTCAGCGGCGACCTGGAGCAGCGGGCATACTATGCCTTTCCTCACGGAGCCAATACGGACCATTCCCGCGGCGATATTGCCAGGAAGTCCTTATCCTTGCGGCTGGACCAGGACCTGACGGACCATACGTCCCTGACCGTGAAGGCCTATCATCAAGATTATCACGGCCACGGTTCGACGTATAAAGCCGACCCGGCGGGCTGGTACCTGACGGCCAATAAGCCTATCGACCGCCTGATCAACGACTACAGTGTGACCTATCATTTCAAGAAAGAAACGGCTCAGCCAGGCTTTTTGCGCTATTTCAACGATTACCAGCGGACGTACTGGTCCAATCATTATTTCACCCGCACCCAGGGCTTGGAGTGGCGGGATAACTGGCAGCTCGGCCCGCACCAGCATCTGACGGCCGGTGCCGAATGGACGGAAGATATGGGGACCAATTATGAAGCCCATTATATCGACAAAAAACGTCATAATCAGGCTTTCTATGCCGAAGATGCCCTGACGTTCGGCAAATTCACGGTCACGCCGGGTCTGCGCTGGGACCGGAATAGCACTTTTGGGACGCACCAGACGCCGCGCCTGGCCATGAATTACAAGGCCAATGACGCCTTCAACGTCTACGCCTCGTGGAGCCGCGTCTTTTCGCCGCCCCGCCTGAACGACCAGTTCTATGTGACGACGTCCCGCGGGATTACGTCGCAGGGCAACGAAAATCTCCAGCCCGAAGAAGGCTATACCCAGACTTTGGGCTTCCAGTATCAGGCTGGTCCCAAGACGAACATCGAAGGCAGCATCTTCCACAGCAACTTGCAGCACGTCATCCGCTGGGACCGATCAAATCCGACATACCACGAAGTAGAGAACCTCGATGAAGAAGACAAGCGAGGCTTCGAGCTGACGTGGAAGCAGAAAGTCAACGATAAATGGGACTATGAAGCAGGTTATTCCTACATCCGCACGAAAGTGGACAAAGGGGAAGGCCTGGCCTTCGATACGACCTATAATCAGCCCAACGGCTATCATGCCGGTGTCCATTATCACAACGGCAAATGGCAGGCCAATGCCGATATGACCGCCGGGACCGGGCGCAACGATACGTATTACCGCAATAATTCCTACGTCGTCTGGAATGTCGGCGCGTCGTATTCGCCTGATGCGGCGACGATCGTGTATGCCAAAGTCAACAATCTCAACGACGAGGCTTATGATTTGTACCATAATTATCCGTCTGCCGGGCGCAACTGGCAGGTCGGCGTAAAGAGAAAGTTTTAGGAGGTGCCTTTACGGTGAAAAAAATTTGTCTGCTCATCGTCGCTTTTTGTCTGGTCCTGCTTACGGGCTGTGCGCCTCAGAACGACGCTAGCCAAAGCAGCGGCTCGTCCGGGGCCTATGCCGTCGTGACCGATGACCGGGGAACGGTCGTCACTCTGGCTCAGAAACCGCAGCGCGTCGTCGTCTTGTCGACATCGCTCCTCAACTTCGCCGCTGCCGTCGACGGCGACCTGGCCGGCCGGGCGACGGTCAAAGCCGAAGATGCATCGCTGCCGGAAAAATATCAGCATGTGCCGGACGTCGGACCTGTCTACAACGTGAGCCTGGAAAAGGTCCTGGCCTGCCAGCCCGATTTAGTCATTGCCAGCGCTGACCACCACGAAAAATTGGCGGCCCAGTTGGAAGAGAGCCACATCCCGGTCCTGGTCCTCAAGACCAAGACCTATGACGACGTTAAGCGCAACCTTGAGGTCATCGGCAAGGTCTATGGCAAAGAAGAGGCAGCCAAGGCCAAGGAAGACGAACTGGACCAGGCCGTCCATGCTGTTACCGATGCCGTACCGGTCCAGGGGAAACGGGTCGCCATCCTCCACGTGACACCCAGTTCCGTATCGGCCGAATTGCCGTCGAGTATTGCCGGCGACATGGCGGATCTCCTGCACTTGAAGAATATCGCTGCCGATGCCGCTGGCGACGGCCAGACGACGCGCATCCCCTACAGTATGGAAAGCCTGGTCCAGGCCGACCCGGATGTCATTTTCCTGACCTCCATGGGGTCGTCCGATAAGATTGAAAAACGCATCCGCGAAGATATCCAGGGCAATCCGGCCTGGGCCGCCCTGACGGCCGTCAAGGCGGGCCAGGTCTATGTCCTGCCGGAAAAATACTTCCTCCTCAATCCGGGCCTGGACTACCCCAAGGCCGTAGCCTATATGGCCCGGCTCGTCTATCCGGAGTCGGCTCATGAATAGGGAAGGCTGCTATCGGACCCGCTGGCGCTGGCTCATGCTGGCTGTCTTTGTCCTCCTGGCCCTGGGAGGCTGCCTGCTGTCGGTCATGCAGGGCGTTGCCGCCATTACGCCGGCCGATGTCCTGCAGATCCTCTGGCAGCCGTCGGCCCGGACGGCGGATCAGATCATCTGGAATATCCGCCTGCCCCGGACGCTGACAGGAGCCCTGGTCGGGGCTAACCTGGCCTTGTCCGGTGCCATCCTCCAGGCCGTCATGCGCAATCCCCTGGCCGACCCGCATATCATCGGCATTTCAGCCGGCGCCGGCCTGGCCGGTATCGTCGTCCTCATCGTCTGGCCGGCTTATCTCTTCTGGATGACGCCTGTAGCCTTCATCGGCGCCATGGCCGCAGCCGCCGTCATTTACCTCCTGGCCTGGAAAGACGGCATCGTGCCTGTCCGCATCATCCTGGCCGGCGTCGCCGTGTCGGCCTTTCTGGGGGCCATCATTTCGGGCATCCTCATCTTTTACAGCGACCGCGTCCACGGAGCCCTGCTGTGGATGGTCGGCGGCCTGGCGGCCAGCAGCTGGAAAGACGTGACGGCCATCGCACCGTATACGGTCATCGGCCTGGCTTTATCAGCTGTCGGCGCCTATTATCTCAACCTGCTCCAGCTCGGCGATGATATGGCCCGCAGCCTGGGCCTGTCTGTCGAAGGCGCCCGCCTGGGCCTGTCGGCCGTCGCCGCCCTGCTGGCTGCCAGCGCTGTCAGCGTTGCCGGTCTGCTGGGCTTCGTCGGCCTCATCGTGCCACATATCGTGCGCCTCCTGGTCGGGTCCGATTACCGCTACATCATCCCTGGTTCGGCCATCTTCGGCGTGGCGACTGTGACCTTGAGCGATACGGCGGCCCGGCTCATCCTGGCACCGGCCGAATTGCCCGTAGGCATCATCATGGCCTTTATAGGGGCGCCCTTTTTCTTATTTCTCCTGCGGAAGGAAGTGTGAGCCATGGCTGATGCCATTACCGTCCAGCACCTCGTCGTCCGGCGCGGTCGGCGGACCATCCTCCATAATTTCAGCGTAGCCCTGCCCAAAGGGAAGGTGACAGCCATCATCGGCCCCAACGGCTGCGGCAAGAGCACCTTCCTCAAGGCCGTGAACTGCATGATTCCCGCAGCCAGCGGCTCTATCCGCCTGGGTCAGCGCGAGGTCCATGATTTTTCCCGTAAGGCCTTGTCGCGGGAAATGGCCTTCCTGACCCAGACCCATGACGTGCCGCCTGATGTGACCGTCCGCGACTTAGTCGGCATGGGGCGCTTTCCTTACCGCCGTCTCTGGAGCGGCCGGAGCCGGGAAGACCGGGACGCCGTCGACCGGGCCATCCAGGCCGTCGGCCTCGAAGCCTATGCTGGCGAGGTCATGCAGCACCTCTCTGGCGGCGAACAGCAGCGGGCCTGGCTGGCCGTCTTGCTGGCCCAGGATGCGCCCATACTCTTGCTGGACGAACCGACGACGTATCTCGATGTGCACCACCAGCTGCGCATCCTCGACCTCCTGCGCCGCATCAATGAGGGCTGGCAGAAGACCATCGTCGTCGTCCTGCACGACATGAATCAGGCCTGGCAATATGCCGACGAAGTCGTCATCATGAAAGACGGAGCCCTGGTCTGTACGGGACCACCCCAGGCCGTCCTCACACCGGAACGGCTTTGGGACGTCTTTTCCGTCCGGACCGACATCGTCACCACCAGTGACGGCCGTTCGGCCATCGTTGTGTTGCAATGACACGTCAGATTATCAGTGAAGTTTTGTTAAATACGTTCATCATTTGACGTAAGGTTTAAAAAAATAACCATCCATCACGACGAACGATGAACGAAAAACGATAAAAGGAGAAATATACCATGTCACTATTCACGGTCAAAGAAGGGAAGAAAATGCGCTGCGGCTATACGACCGGGTCCTGTGCGGCCGCGGCGGCCAAGGCGGCGGCCATCATGGTCCTGACCGGGCGCCGCGTCGAAGCCATATCCTTGCAGACGCCGCAGGGGACGGTCCTCCAGCTCATCCCGGAAGACGTCTCTTTCGGTCCCCAGTCGGCGACGTGCGCCATCCGCAAGGACAGTGGCGACGACCCGGATATCACTGACGGCATGCTGGTCTGCGGGACCGTCGAAAAGACGCCGTCCGGCCTGTCCATTGTCGGCGGCATCGGCGTCGGCCGCGTGACCCAGCCCGGCCTGGCCTGTGCCGTCGGCGATTGGGCCATCAACCCCGTGCCGCGCCGCATGATTACCGAAGCCCTGCAAGCGGCTTGCCGGCAGTGCGGCTATACGGGCGGCCTGCGCCTGAACTTGTCCATCCCCGAGGGCCAGCGCCTGGCCCAGAAGACCTTCAACCCGCGCCTGGGCATCGTCGGCGGCCTGTCCGTCCTGGGGACGTCGGGCATCGTCGACCCTATGAGTGAACAGGCCCTGGTCGATACGATCCATACGGAAATGGATTCCCGCCGCGCTGCCGGCCAGACCCATTTATTGGCCTTTTTCGGCAATTACGGCGTCGATTTCAGCCGCGACCATCTGGGCGTCGACGTCAGCCAGCGCGTGACCATCAGCAACTATGTCGGCGAAACCCTTGATTATGCCGCCTACAAAGGCTTTTCCGACGTCCTGGTCATCGGCCATATCGGCAAATTGGTCAAAGTCGCCCAAGGCATCATGAATACCCATTCCCATTATGCCGACGGCCGCACGACCCTCCTGGCCCTGGAAGCCGTCTTTGCCGGTGCCTCACGGCAGCTGGCCCGTCAGATTTACGACAGCCTGACGACGGATGAAGCCGTGCGCCTGCTGAAGGAACAAAACCTGCTGGAACCGGTCATGGCCGCAGTCTGTGAGAAAATCGAGGCCTATATGGACCAGCGGACCCATGGTGAAATCCCGACGGCGGCCGTCGTCTTTTCCAATGCCTACGGCGTCCTGGGCCTGACGTCGCGGGCCAAAGAATTTCTTGCATTGCATACGAAGGGGGAACTACGATGATACACTTTGTCGGCGCCGGTCCCGGTGCTGTCGACCTCATTACCGTCCGCGGCCAGAAATTACTGGAAACAGCGGACCAGATTATTTACGCCGGCTCCCTGGTCAACCCACAGCTGCTGGCCTGTGCCAAAGAAGGCTGCCGCATCCTCGACAGCGCCGGCATGACGTTGGAAGCCGTCGTGGCGGCCATGGAAGAAGGGGAGGGCCAGGGCTGGATGACCGTCCGCCTGCATACGGGCGATCCATCAGTCTATGGCGCCATCCGCGAGCAGATGGACATCCTCGCCCAGAAGGGCATCGCCTATGACGTCGTACCCGGTGTCAGCTCCTTCTGTGCCGCTGCCGCGTCCCTCCAGGCCGAATATACCCTGCCGGGCATCAGCCAGTCGGTCATCATCACCCGCATGGAAGGGCGGACGCCCGTGCCGGATAAGCAGAAAATCGCCGATTACGCCGCTCATCAGGCGACGATGGTCATTTTCCTCAGCGCATCCCTCTTGGACGGCCTCCAGGCCGAACTCCTGCGCGGCGGCTATGCGGCAGATACGCCGGCAGCCATCGTCTACAAAGCATCATGGCCAGAAGAACAGACTTATACCTGCACGGTCGGCACCCTGGCTGAAACGGCCCGGCGCCATGCCATTTCCAAGACGGCTCTCATCGTCGTCGGCAAGGTGCTGGGGCCGGCTTATGACCGCAGCCTTTTGTATCATCCGGCCTTTACCCACGGCTGCCGCCAGGCGGCGCCGGAGGACCAGCAGTACGGCGACCACATCGGTCAGGAGACGGAACCATGAAAGCCGTCGTCCTGTCCTTTACCCAGGCCGGGACGGCCCTGGGCTGCCGCGTCGCTGCCTGCTTGCGGGGAGGCGGCTGGGACGTCCGCCAGGCGTCGCTGAAGAAATTCGCTGTCGTCCAGGAAGGGGTCCTGCCGTTTACACCCAATCTCCACGATGAAGAGGCCCGGGCTTTTGAAGCGGCCC
Source organism: Megasphaera sp. NM10 (assembly GCF_000417505.1). Classification (GTDB taxonomy): domain Bacteria; phylum Bacillota; class Negativicutes; order Veillonellales; family Megasphaeraceae; genus Megasphaera; species Megasphaera intestinihominis. The sequence continues at coordinate 11,246 of NZ_APHY01000007.1, read as the reverse complement.
GGCTGGTCGTCTTCATCGGCGCCGCAGGCATTGCCGTCCGCACTATTGCGCCCTTTATCCGCCATAAAGACCTGGACCCGGCCGTCCTGGTCATCGACGAGAAGGGCCAGTTCGTCATCCCCATCCTGTCCGGTCATATCGGCGGCGCCAATGCCATCGCCCGCCGTCTGGCTGCAGAACTGGAAGGCCAGGCCGTCGTGACGACGGCGACCGATGTCAACGCCTTGTTCGCCGTCGATGAATGGGCGGCCCGCCAGGGCCTGCGCCTGTCGTCCCTGAACGATGCCAAGGCCTTTGCCGCTGCCATACTGGAAAAGGGCGCTGCCGGCGTGTACAGCGATTTCCCCCTGCAGGGGCCGCTGCCGCCGGGCCTGGTCTATGCCTTCCATGGCGACGCCGGCCTGGTGATCACGACCAAAGCCCACGTGCCCGTGTTCCGCACGACTGTCGTCGCCCGGCCGGTCATCGTCCACATCGGCATCGGCTGCCGCAAGGGTACGCCGGCCAAAGACATCGCTTATTGGGTCAATGCCGTCCTACAGCGGGCCAACTTGTCGCCCGACGCCATTGCCGACGTCAGCTCCATCGACGTCAAGCAGGATGAAACCGGTCTCTTGGCCTTTGCCAAGGCCCAGCAATGGCCGCTGCACTTCTTTACGGCCGATGAACTCAATGCCGTGCCAGGCGACTTTACGGCGTCCGATTTCGTCAAACAGACTGTCGGCACGGATAACGTCTGCGAACGGGCTGCCGTCCTGGCCAGCCATCAAGGGACCCTCATCGTCACCAAACAGAGCCGCCGCGGCATCACCGTAGCCGTAGCCTGCGAACGCTACCAGGTCCGGTTTGCATGTTGAAAGGAGAAAGGTTATGAAACATCGTATTTATGTCGTCGGCATTGGACCGGGTTCCCTGCAGGGCATGACCCTGCAGGCCCGGGAAATCCTCGATGGCTGCGACTGCATCGTCGGTTACGACACCTATATTGATTTGATACGTCATTATTTTCCTGATAAAGAATTCGTCACGACGGGCATGACCAAAGAAGTCGAACGCTGCCGCATGGTCCGGGACCGGGCCAAGCAGGGGCAGACCGTGGCCATCGTGTCCAGCGGCGATGCCGGGATTTACGGCATGGCCGGCATCATGCACGAAGTGGCTGCCGATGACGACGTCGACATCGTCGTCATTCCCGGCGTGACCGCTGCCAGCGCCGGTGCGGCCCTGCTCGGTGCGCCGCTGGTCGCCGATACGTGCCTCATTTCCCTCAGCGATTTGCTGACGCCGTGGGAAAAAATCGCCAACCGCCTCGACTGTGCCGCTGCCGGCGACTTCGTCATCTGCCTGTACAATCCGGCCAGCAAGAAGCGGGCAGACTATCTGGAAAAGGCCTGTGACATCATCTTGCGCCATCAGCCAGCCGATACGCCGGCCGGCATCGTCCGCAATATCGGCCGCGAAGGCCAGGAAGTGACGGTCCTGACCTGGGCGAACTGCGCAAGATGCGCCTGGATATGTTCTGTACGGTCTTCATCGGCAACAGCCAGACCCGGAACATCCATGGCAAACTGGTCACACCGCGGGGATATCACTTATGAGGAGCCCCGTATGGATTGCCGGCGGCACGACAGAAGGGCGGAAACTAGCCCATTATGCCGACTGCTGTCATATCCGGGCTTACGTGTCCGTCGCCACCGATTACGGCGCTTCGTTAGTGCCTGAAAGCCCTTTCGTGACCGTCGTGACCGGCCGCATGGACGAAGGGGAGATGGAAACCTTTCTCCGGGAACAGGCTATCGCTCAGGTCATCGATGCGACCCATCCCTATGCGACAGTCGTGACGGCCAATATCCGCCAGGCCTGTGCTGCCGTCGGCGTCCCGTACCGCCGCATCCAGCGCCGGCGCGGCCGCTATGAGGACCAGGTTGGCTGCATCGCCGTCCATTCCGTCGGCGAAGCTGTCGAAGTCCTGAACCACACGACGGGGCCCATCTTCTTGACGACAGGCAGTAAGGACTTGGATTCCTTTGCCCAGATTCCCGATTATGCCCAGCGCATCTACGCCCGCATCCTGCCCGTCCGTCCGTCGTTGGACCGGGCCCTGGATCTAGGCTACCTGCCGGCCCACGTGATTTGTATGCAGGGCCCCTTCACGACCGAACTCAATGCGGCCATGTTCCGCCAGACCGGCGCTCACTACGTCGTCACCAAGAACTCCGGCCACACCGGCGGCTTTCAGGAAAAATTAGAAGCTGCCAGACAAACAGGTGCCACGGTCATCGTCATCGAACAGGGAGAGTAATGACAAGAAAGCAACCTCTCCGGCTCTTTGAGCCACCTCCAGCTCAGCTCTCCGTTTTGGCAACTGCCCTGCGCTTCCCTACGGTCAGCACCTGACGGGCTAAAAAAGGCCTATGAGGGGAGGTTTAAGAGCAAGGCTCCCCTCATAGGGGAGCTGTCAGCGCAGCTGACTGAGAGGTTGCTTTTTACACATATCTATTCAGGCAAATAGGGAAGACGCAGTTCGCGAAAAATAGCCCCGTTCGGGAAATTTTTGCGAGCGAGGGTTACTCGAAGTGATGTTGTCCGTTTGAAACTGTTGCCGCACCGCGGCATCTGAGTCCGAGCGGACTGCGACCTGCGGGCGCCCATGAAAGGAGACATACCATGCACGTATATATTATCGGCACAGGGCCCGGCAATCCGGCTTTGTTGACGGGGCAGGCCAAAGCGGCCATAGAGGCTTCGCCCATCCTCGTCGGCGACAAGCGGATGCTGGCGCCTTTTGCGGCTTCCGGGAAGCGCCTGGTCGCGACGTACCGGCGTGACGATATTTGTCAGCTTGCCGCTTCTTTGTCCGATGAGGAAGGGCCCATGGCCATCCTCGTGTCCGGCGACGTCGGCTTTTTCAGCCTGGCCGCCTTGCTCACGGACATCCCTGGCTGCACGGTGACCCGCATCGCCGGTATCAGCAGCCTCGTCTACTTTGCGGCCGCCTTGCAGACGACGTGGAACGACGCCTTTATCGTCAGCCGCCATGGCCGCCGGGAATCCCTCGTCGCCGCCGTCCGCCAGCATCGGAAAGTCTTCGTCCTGACAGGCGGGTCCGATTCACCGGCCGCCTTGTGCCGGGAACTCTGCCAGGCCGGCCTGGATATGGTGTCCGTAGCCATTGGCTGCGACTTATCTTATGACAATGAAAACATCCTCCGCGGGACGGCTGCCGATTTCACCGACCGTCCCGCCGATTCCCTGGCCGTCATGATGGTAGAAAACGAAAAGGCCCGGCCCTGGGTGCGGCCCGTCCACGGTCTGCCCGATGAAGCCTTCCTGCGCGGCAAAGCGCCCATGACCAAGCAGGAAATCCGCAGCGTCGTCCTGTCCAAACTGGCTCCGGAAGCAGACGCCGTCGTCTGTGACATCGGGGCCGGTACTGGTTCGTGCACGGTCGAACTGGCCTTGCAGGCTCCTTTTGGCCACGTCTATGCCTTTGAAATCAATGAAGAGGCCCTGACTGTATTGCAGCAGAATATCGGCCATTTCGGCCTGACTAACGTCACCGTCGTCGCCGGCGATGCCAGCCAGACCTTGAAAACCTTGGACATCGCACCGGATTACGCCTTCATTGGCGGGACCAAAGGCAATCTGGCATCCATCCTCGATGACCTGTATGACAAGAATGAAGCCTGCCGCATGGTCATTACGGCCATCAGCCTGGAAACCCTGGCCGCCGTCACCGCTTATTACGCCGCCCGTAACGGATACCAGCTGGACATCACCCAGGTCAGCGCGGCCCGCAGCAAACGAGTCGGCCAGCATCATCTCATGATGGCCCAGAACCCGGTATATATCATGACAGCTGTCCGTCAGGACGCAGGGGAAGCTTAGACCCAGACTGTCGCACAAAGGTTTCTGCCACCTTGCAAGGGGCCTTTGCTGGAAGAACTCCTCAGTCGGCTATGCTGCCAGCTCCCCTTCTCAGGGGAGCCTTGTTGCGAACTGCGAAGGCGGGCCGCCTAGCCACAGCTGTCCGTTTTGGCAACCGTCTTGCGCCTCTCGCTGGTCGGCACCTGACGGGCCAAAAAGGCTTAGGACGGCCCCTACAAAGTGACCTGCGGCCTGCCGGGGTCTTTGCTTTTTCGATGAACGATGAACGACCTACGATGAACGACTTTACATTCACGAAAGGAGATCCTCATGCCCTCATCTATACAAGGAACGCCGGTTCCACGGCTGCTTTTGGCAGCTCCCAGCAGCGGCAGCGGCAAGACGACGGTGGTCTGCGCTTTGTTACAGGCCCTCAAGGACCGCGGCCTGTCGCCGGCTGCTTTCAAGAGTGGTCCTGATTATATCGACCCCATGTTCCACCGCCGGGTCCTGGATACGCCGTCGTATAATCTGGACCTCTTTCTCCTCGGCCGCCACGAGCCGGGCGCCGCAGCTGCCCGGGAGACGCTGCTGTGCCATGGTGCTGCGGCTGATGTAGCCATTTTGGAAGGGGCCATGGGCTACTACGACGGCGTCGGCACGGGTTCGGAGGCCAGCGCCTATGAATTGGCCGCAGCGACAGATACGCCGGTCGTCCTCGTCGTCGACGGCCGCGGTGCCGGCCTGTCGCTGGCAGCCGTCTTGCAGGGAATGGCTGCTTTCCGGGCTGACAGCCACGTCGTCGGCTTCATCGTCAACCGCATCAAGCCCATGGTCTATGAGCATTTCAAAGGGGCCTGGGAAAAGGCATCGGGCCTGAAAGCCCTGGGCTGCTTCCCGGATATGCCGGACTGCACTTTTTCCAGCCGCCATCTGGGACTGGTCACAGCCGATGAAATTACTGACCTCCAAGGGAAAATGGCCGCTTTGGCCGCCCAGGCCGAAAAGACTATCGCCATTGATGAACTCCTGGCTTGTGCCCGCCAGGCAGCGCCTTTGACCGGGTCTGGCAGTCCGGCCTTTCATCCCGATCCTGGCCGGGCCGTCCTGGCCATCGCCCGGGACGAAGCCTTCTGTTTCTATTATGAAGACAGCCTCCAGGTCCTGCAGCAGGCCGGCGCGGACCTGGTCTTTTTCAGTCCCCTCCACGACGGGGAACTGCCGCCTTGTGACGGTCTCTATCTCGGCGGCGGCTATCCCGAACTGTATGCCCAGGCCTTGAGCCAGAACGCGTCGATGCGTGCATCCCTTCGCCGTGCCTTGGACGCCCGGCTGCCGTGCATCGCCGAATGTGGGGGATTCATGTATCTCCATCAGGCCTTTCGCGACAGCCAGGACCGCCTGTGGCCCTGGGTCGGCGCCGTACCTGGCGAAACCTTCATGACCTCGTCCCTGAAGCGTTTCGGTTACGTCACCCTGAAGGCTGAAAAAGACAATCTGCTCTGCTGCGCTGGCGACACCGTGACGGCCCACGAATTCCACTATTCAGACAGCACGGACAACGGCCATGATTTTACGGCTTATAAGGCCGGGAGCCAGCGCCATTGGCCCTGCATCATGGCGAACGACCACTTCATCGGCGGCTATCCCCACATCCATTTCCTGGGGAAAAGGGACTGGGCCGCCCGCTTCGTCGCAGCCTGCATCCATCGAAAGGAAGGAACTCATGAAAATTGAACACATTTTACCAGCCGATATCGAACGGCGCAGCATGGAAATCATTGAAGACGAATTAGGCGACATCATCCTGCCGCCAGACGAAAAGGATATCATCAAGCGCGTCGTCCACACCAGTGCCGACTTTGACTATGTCCGCAACCTGCGTTTCAGCCCTGGCGCCGTCGATCAGGCCTTGACGGCCCTGAAAGGCGGCTGCACCATCGTGACCGATACCAACATGGCCTGCATGGGTATCAGCCAGCCGGGTCTAAAAAAACTGGGCTGCCGCAAAGTCTGCTTCATGGCCGATGAAGACGTAGCTGCCGCTGCTAAAGCGCAGGGGACGACGCGGGCCCAGGCTTCCATGGATAAAGCCGCAGCCCTCGAAGGGCCGGTCATCGTCGCCGTCGGCAATGCCCCGACAGCCCTCCTGCGCCTGCGGGAACTCATCGATGCCGGGAAGATGCGGCCGGCCCTGATCATCGGCGTCCCTGTCGGTTTCGTCAACGTCGTCTATGCCAAAGAAGTCATCATGGAAGCCGGCATTCCCTACATCGTCGCCAAAGGCCGAAAAGGGGGCAGCACCATCGCCGCCGCCATCTGCAATGCCCTCATCTACCGCCTGACGAGAGAATAGGTGGGACGCCCTCTGGGCGTCCCACAGGGCAGCCCGCTGTGAGATTCCATCATAGCCCATTCTGGTATAATGGTGGATTTTTACGAGCCACGAACCACGAGCCACGAACCACGAGCCACGGCTTTTTCCTCGGACTCAGATGCGGCATTCCGCCGCGACAAACTCAAAGTAACAACGATGCTTGGGGAAACCCTCAGCACGTAGCGGGCCGCCCGCCGCTGCTATCCGTTCGGGCAATCGTCCTGCATCGGATGGGGCAGAAAGGCTCTGGGACGGCCCCTGCGGTATCGCATACAGGCGATGAGGCTTGCAAAATATGGCAAAAGGTGATTAAATTATATATGTGTTGAATTTTGACAAATGATTCCGATTTGTCACGCTAAAAATATCTGCAAGGAGTGTCAGTATGAAAATCAGTGCCGAAGAAATAAAGAAGATCGCACTGTTGTCCCGCCTGGAAGTCAAGGAAGACCAGATGGAAACGGTCGGGAAACAGCTGAACGACATTTTATCGTACATGGATCTCTTGAGCCAAGTCGATGTGACCGATGTCAAGCCGACGGCCCATGCCGTATCCATGTCCAACGTCATGCGCGACGACGTTCCCCAGCCGTCGCTGGCCAATGAAAAAGCGCTTCAGAATGCGCCGGAACAGGCTGATGGCTATTTCAAAGTTCCGAAAGTCATCCAGGATTAACAGGGAGGCGTATGTATGTTAACCATCCATGAACTGCATGAAAAACTGGTCAACGGCGACGTATCGGCTGTCGAATTGACCAAGGCTTTTCTTGCACATAAAGATACAGTAGAACCGAAAGTACAGGCGTTTTTATCGGATAACCGCGACTATGCCCTGGAAGCGGCTGCCGCTGTCGATGCCAAAATCGCAGCCGGTGAAGCCATCAGTGACCTCGCCGGGATTCCCGGTGCCATCAAGGACAACATCTGCATCAAAGGTCAGAAGGCTACGTGTGCATCGAAGATGCTGGAAAATTTCAAATCGCCGTACAATGCGACGGTCATCGAAAAATTGATGGCTGCTGATTATGTCAGCCTGGGCAAGACCAATATGGACGAATTCGCTATGGGCAGTTCGACAGAAAACTCGGCTTTCCAGCTGACTCATAACCCGTGGAACCTCGATTGCGTCCCCGGTGGTTCGTCCGGCGGTTCGGCTGCCGCTGTCGCTTCGGGCGAAACGGTCTGGGCCCTCGGTTCGGATACAGGCGGATCCGTCCGTCAGCCGGCTTCGTACTGCGGTGTCGTCGGCCTCAAACCGACATACGGCCTCATTTCCCGTTATGGCCTCATCGCCTTTGCGTCGTCTCTGGACCAAATCGGTACTTTCACCAACGACGTAGCTGACTGCGCCATCGTCCTCAATGCCATCGCCGGTCACGATGCCAAGGACTCGACGTCCATTCCCCAGGCTGAAAAAGATTACAAACAGGCCCTGGTCAATGACGTCAAGGGTATGAAAATCGGCGTCCCGGAAGAATTCTTCGGTGAAGGCCTCGATGCTGACTGCCGCAAGGCCCTGGAAGACGCTATCGAAACGTATAAGAAACTCGGTGCTGAAATCGTACCGGTCAGCATGCCCCACATGAAATACGGCATCGCTGCTTACTATATCATCGCGCCGGCCGAAGCCAGCTCCAACCTGGCCCGTTATGACGGCGTCGGCTTTGGCATGCGCGTCGACGGCAAGGATATCGTCGACATGTACATCAAGACCCGTACGAAAGGCTTTGGCGACGAAGTCAAACGCCGTATCCTCCTCGGGACCTACGTCCTCAGCTCGGGCTATTACGACGCTTATTATCTGCGGGCCATGAAAGTCCGTACTCTGATCAAACAGGACTACGACGAAGCCCTGAAGAAATGCGACGTCCTGCTCACGCCGACGGCACCGGATACGGCCTTCAAAATCGGCCAGAACAGCGACAATCCGCTGGCTATGTACCTCGGCGACGTCTGCACGGTCACGTTGAACCTGGCCGGCCTGCCGGGCCTCAGCATTCCCTGCGGCTATAAGAACGGCCTGCCCATCGGCATGCAGCTCATCGGCAAGGCCCTGGACGAAGCAACGCTGCTTCGCGTGGCCTATACGTTTGAACAGAATCGGACGGACCTTCGCAAGCCGTCGCCCATGGGGGAGGTTGAACTTTAATGAAATACGAATCCGTTATCGGCTTGGAAGTCCATGTCGAATTAAAAACGAAAACCAAGATTTTCTGCGGCTGCAGCACGGAATTCGGCGCCGAACCGAATACCCACGTCTGCCCGGTCTGCTTAGGCCTGCCCGGCGTCCTGCCCGTACTCAATAAAGAAGTATTGCATTATGCCGTCAAAGCCGGCCTGGCCCTGCATTGCGACATCCTGCCGTTCAGCAAATTCGACCGCAAGAACTACTACTATCCCGATTTGCCGAAGAACTTCCAGACGTCCCAGTTCGACCTGCCGATTTGCAAAGGTGGCTACATCGATATCGACGTCGACGGCAAACAGCGCCGCATCCATTTGACCCGTATCCATATGGAAGAAGACGCAGGCAAGCTCGTCCACAGCGGCGGCAGCATTGCCAACTCTGATTCGACCAGCGTCGACTATAACCGTACGGGCGTACCGCTCCTGGAAATCGTCGGCGAACCGGAACTGCGCAGCGGTGCCGAAGCCAGAGCGTATCTGGAAAAACTGCGCTCCATCATGCAGTACCTCGGCGTTTCCGACTGCCGCCTCGAAGAAGGCAGTATGCGCTGTGACGCCAATATCTCCGTCCGTCCCGTCGGTTCGGATAAATTGGGGACCAAGACGGAAATCAAGAACATCAACTCCTTCAGCGCCGTCCAGAAGGGGATTGAATACGAAGCCGTCCGCCAGGCTCAGATCCTCGACGAAGGCGGTACGATCCAGCAGGCTACGCGCGGCTGGGATGAAGCCAAGGGCATTACCATCCTCCAGCGCGTCAAAGAAGGGGACAGCGATTACCGTTACTTCCCGGAACCGGACCTCATTCCTATCGAAGTGTCGCCGGAATACATCGAACAGGTCCGCCAGGAACTGCCGGAAATGCCCGATGCCCGCTGCCAGCGCTTCCAGGATGAATTGGGCTTGTCCGAATACGACGCCAACTTGCTGACCCTGGAAAAACAGACAGCCGATTACTTTGAAGCCGTCGTCAAAGAAGGCGTCGATGCCAAAGAAGCAGCCAACTGGATGCTCGGCGAATTCGCCAAGAAACTGAACGAAGAAAACATCGACATTTCCGCTTCGCCAGTCAAACCGGCTGACCTGGCTGGCCTCTTGAAACTCATCGCTAAAGGGACCATCTCCGGCAAGATCGCCAAGAAAGTCCTGCCGGAAATGTGGAAGTCCGGCAAAGCAGCCGACGTCGTCGTCAAAGAACAGGGTCTGGTCCAGATCACCGATACAGGTGCCCTGGAAGACATGGTCAAAAAAGTCATCGCTGCCAACCCGCAGTCCGTCGCCGACTATAAAGCCGGCAAGAAGAAAGCCATCGGCTTCCTCGTCGGCCAGATCATGAAAGAAACAAAAGGCCGGGCCAACCCCGGCGTCGTCAACCAGCTGTTGACCAAGAATTTACAGTAAAAGATAGTTTGCAGCTAAAAAGGGACATCGCATGAAGGCCTATGCCATCATGCGATGTCCCTTTCTCTTTATAGTTTGTAGTACAGATTTTGTAGTTTTCAGAGAAAAACTTTAAATTTAAAGCCATCCACTAACAACTAACTGCTAGCCACTAACAACTTAAAAGAGCTTGTCGTCGTGCGACAAGCTCTTTTTTATATTATTCTTCCGGATGGAGCAGTTTATGGATGGCCGTGCTGGTCGGCAGGGTTTCCGTTTCTTCACCGTCTGTCGTATAGAGCAGGGGCGCGCCGAAGGTCTGGCCCTGGAGCATGGCTTCTTTGGCGATTTTGCCGATAGGATGTGGGATGACCGTTGCGTCGTGATGGGCTTCGTGGAAGGCTTTAGCTGCATCTTCCAGGGCCTGGATATCTTCTTTCGTCTGGACGGGGACAGCCAGTTCAAAGGTCTTGGCTTCCAGGTCCCAGCGGCTTTCCATCTTCTGGACGAGTTCGTCGGCTTTGGCGCCCTGGTCGGCGCGGATGACGATGATGGGGACACTGCCCAGGTCGACGGCCTGACCGGCGATGTCGTCGATGTCATCTTCGTCGAGGCTGCCTTCGATTTTGACGGCGTCGATGAGGGCCGAACGGATGGCAAAGCGTAGGATCGTCGCGTAGTCGTTGTCGGTCTGGTACATTTCCGGCAGCTTGCTCTTATCGCACGAGAAGAGGACCGACGGCTGTTCAGCATCACGGGCAATGAACAGCAGGGCGTTCCAGAGCTGGGACAAATTGATGGTCCCGTTGAAACAGCCGGCATCAAAGGCAATCATATCGTAAGGTTTCTTTAAGATTTCGTCGATTCGGTCCTGCAAATCTTCGATAGTTTCACATTCCAAGGGAACGGCGATGAAGGGATGGTCCGATTCAAAATGAATACTCATTGCACTAGGCATATATTATTACCTCCTAAGTCGTATTATCTTTATTGTACTCGGAATATGACTTGTTGGCAATGGCTATAAAAAAACGTTGACAAATCATCTCGTTTCTTGTATAATGTTTTTTGTTGGCGGGGCATAGCGCAGTTTGGTAGCGCACCTGGCTTGGGACCAGGGGGTCGCAGGTTCAAATCCTGCTGCTCCGACCATTACCGACCGATGCGGGTGTAGCTCAGTGGTAGAGCGCCAGCCTTCCAAGCTGGTTATGTGGGTTCGATTCCCATCACCCGCTCCATTTTTTGAGACTCAGTAGCTCAGCTGGATAGAGCAACAGCCTTCTAAGCTGTGGGTCTAGGGTTCGAATCCCTACTGGGTCACCACTTACTTGCGCCTATAGCTCAGGGGATAGAGCACCGGTCTCCGGAACCGGGTGCGAAGGTTCGAATCCTTCTTGCTAGGCGACACCAAAAAATAGTGAAAACGGACCCGCAC